>JBGTLL010000021.1:0-2583 GCA_041744115.1 Parvularculaceae bacterium
GAGAAGCAGCCCGCCAAGCGCGGCGAAGGTTGCAACAACGCCGAGCGCGTAAAGGACGCCGTGCCGGCGGATGGCGCCCGGATGACCGGCCGCCGCATCGGCCATCGACGCGGCTTTGACAAAGAGAATCGGAAAAACGCAAGGCATCAGGTTCAAGAGCGCGCCGCCCAAAAAAGCCGCGGCGAGAAGGCCCGCGATCGATGCGCCGGACGCCGCAA
Organism: Parvularculaceae bacterium; assembly: GCA_041744115.1. Taxonomy (GTDB): domain Bacteria; phylum Pseudomonadota; class Alphaproteobacteria; order Caulobacterales; family Parvularculaceae; genus Amphiplicatus. Next base: position 219 of record JBGTLL010000021.1, read on the forward strand.
CGCCCGCGCCGCCGGTCTCGCGCCGTTGCGCCGAGAGAGAAAAGCCTTCGCGTCCGGCCGACGTCTCGCGCACGACAACCCCGTCCAGGCGATCGGAAATCGAAGACAGGCTGGGGCCGCCTTTCATGGCGAGATGCAACCGCTCGCCGTTCCGGCTGACGCGCTGCGCCGCGGCAGGGTCGATGAGGCCCTCCGCCGCCGGGAAGAAATAGGTGTCGCCGGAGATGTCATCCGGCAGCTCAAGCGTCAGCGTTCCTCCGTTGACGGAGAAATAGGCGTCGCCCGCAAGCGGTACAGGCAAAGCGGCGCGCGCCCGCTCAAACAGCGCCGACGCTGGGCCGGATTTTTCCGGAGCTGCGACGACCGGAATTGACAGCGCGAAAACGCCGGTCTCCGGAACGCAGATGTCCGCGCAAATCAGCCAGGTCGCTTCATGGCCGATCTCGAGCGAAGCGCCGACCGCCGCGTCCGCGGGCGCCGTGATTTCAGTCAAGAAAACCGGCTCGCCTTCATGGCCGTAATTGACAAGCGGGCCGACCGGAATTCGCTCCGGGGTCGGATAATCGATGGCGCCGGCCGAGGCGCCGTCAGGGAGCGTCCAGATGAATTCAAGCGGAAGGCCGGAATCGCCGGGGTTTTTCCAGTAGACGTGCCAGCCCTTTTCCAGCTTCTGCGCGAGCGCAAGCGCGATTTTGCCGCCTGGCGCAACGCCCGTGTATTCAGCGGTCAGCGTCGTCGTTGCATGATCTGTCACAACTGTTGACGCGGCGCGGGCGGGCGCCGCCGACAGCGCAACGATCAAAAGAAGGACGAGCGGCGTTCGCATGGCGCCTTCCCTACGCGGGCCCGCCGCCAACGCCAACTAGCGGGGCGGCGGTCGCGGCGTTCCTCGCCGAGACGTGAGACCTGGAATGCGTGCCGCGTCAGGAGAGACGCTGGCCCGTCACCGCTTCGACTTCGGTCAGGTTAAGCCGGCGCATGCGCCGGGCAATCAGGCTGCGCCAATTGGCGAGTGAGATCAGCTGGGCGTAAAGGACGGCCAGGACATTCATGCGGCGAAGTTCAAGATACTGATCGTCCGTGAGCGCCTGAAGTTTCGCTTCATCGACGCCGAAATATTGCGCGAACGGCTGAGGCTCGGTTGTTCCGGTCGGGGTATATTGCGCGGTCTGGCCCTGAATGATGTCGAATTTCTTCAGCGCGGTCATCACCTGCTCGGTGAGCCGGCGGTCGCCTTCATAGGTTTTGGTGAATTCCATCGCCTGTTTGGCGAAACTGCTCATCTCGCCGTTTTCAAACAGCCTACGGGTCGCGGACCTCGAAACGCCTTCATAGGCGGCGTCGATGACAAGCGCCATGCGGTCGCCGCCGCCGGTCTCGCCGGCGAGCGCGAACGGATAGCGGCGAAGATATCCGGGGATATAGGCAAGCTGCTCCCAATTGCCGTCCTCATCGACGAACAGATTGAGATCGCTGGTGATGCCGAGAATGGCGAGCGGGACCGGATCTTCCTTCGACATGAAGACAATCGGATAGTATTTGCTGGCTTCGGGGATTTCAGAGACCGTCAGCGGGATCGCGCGGACCTTGGCGCAGAAGGCGAACGGCTTTGAAGCGGCGTCAAGACCAAGTTCTCCATGCTGCTGCCGGCTCAAAAGCTCCGGCCGTTCGAACAGGAACATTTTGCCGGTGACTTGCGGCGCGATCGGCGTCTGGCTCATGGGTCTTTTTCCCTCGAAAAACAAAATACTGGATGGCGCCGGGCGCCGCCGCCGTCTGATGCCGCCCGGATCGCGCGAGGCCTTAGCAAAAAGCCGGTCGCGGTCCAAGGGCGGCCGGCAAGTTTCATGGCCCGGCGAGGAATTCGGCGGCCGCCGCCGGATCTTCAAACGGGATGAGATGGGTTCTGCCCTCGACCATCCGGACGCTGGCGCCGAGGCGCGCAAAGCGGCGATGCGCGCTTTCCGAGACTGTCGTCGAGGGATGGCGAGCCGCAAGGACCGCGACCTCGACTGACGCTGCGGCGAGCGCGCCCCAGAAATCATGCGCTTGCGCTGCAAAATTTGTCGCTTCCCATTCGGGCGCGCAGGCGAGCGCGACACCTCCCGCTTCTACTTTCAATCCATCATCGAGGTAATCCTCAAGGACGCCGTCGGCCCAGGTCGAAAATAGTTTTTTTCTCCCATAGCTGGCTTTTGCGCTTGCGGCGTCCGGCCATTCGCGTCGTCGGGCGCGCGCCGACCGCACGAGCGGGATCGCATCCGCGATCATTGGCCAGAACGGCGTCCGCGCCAAAGCATGCCAGCGCCGCGGCATCGCCACCGGCTCAATCAGGCGCAGTCGCGCGACATCGGCGCGGCCGACA
>JBGTLL010000022.1:0-3320 GCA_041744115.1 Parvularculaceae bacterium
GCCGCCGAGACCGCGCAGCCGGGCTTTGTCATCGGCGAGCGGGTGCTGCGCGCCGCGATGGTCGTCGTTTCGACGGGCGAGGGCGCGCCGCCCGCCGGCGCGCATATCGACACCAGCGCCTGACCCTTTTCTCCGCAGCCAGATCAATAATCGGCACGCACCTGCTCCTTTATTCCGTCCGTCCTCGCTGCCGGCAGATGCCCGCCATCCCGTTGACGGCGCGGCGGGCATCGCTTCGCTCAGCCCGCCCGACGTTGAACAACGCCCGACTCTAGGCCCTGCCGAAAAGAGGGGGATAAGTTGGGGGATAAGTGGTAGGATAAGTGGTAGGATAACTTGGAACACAGCGCGAACATTAACCATCCGTCCCCAGACGAATCAACGGGTTAAAATTTCCGCATGCGAAACGATTTTTCATGATTCTGACGTAGCGGAATCGTCCAATTTTTTCCACCGCCGGCAGGTAATCCGTAGGCGGATCATCAACCGGCGAGGGAAAAGGGGGCCCCATCGGCGCTTCGCGCCGCTTCCCCCGCGAAGGGACGGGGGGGGGGAAAAGACGGGCGACGCCCGCTCAATCCACATCGGCTTTTCTGAATTTCCGCGACTGGCCGGCGACGGCGCTTGCGGCCCACGGGCGCGGCAGCGCCTTCATCAGGAAGGCGACGGATTTGTTCCAGCGGCCCGGCACATAGACGACGTGGCGGGCCTCGACCGCGCGGAGCGCGCCCTCGGCGACCGGCATTGCTTCCATGAACATGTATTTCGGCAGCGCTTTGACGAGGCCGCGCGTCTTGTTGACGTCGTGGAATTCCGAATAGGTGAACCCCGGGCAAAGCGCCGAGACATGAACGCCGGTATCCGCGTTCTCGGCGGCGAGCGATTGCGAGAAGCTGACGAGGAAGGCTTTCGATGCGCCGTACATCGTGTGGCCAGCCGATCCCGGAACGAGGCCCGCAAGCGAGGCGACATTGACGATGCGGCCATAGCCGCGCGCCTGCATCCCGGGCAGAAGCAGACGAACAAGATGCGCGTAGGAGGTGATCATCAGCGCGAGGAAATCGCGGTGCGCGCGCCACGGCGCCTGCTCGAAATGGCCGGGCAGTCCGTAGCCGGCGTTGTTAACGAGAATATCGACGCCGCGCTCGCCGATCGCCGCGGCAATTTTTTCAGGCGCGTCGGCGTTCGCCAGATCGGCTTCGATGCAGAGCGTTTCAATCTTGTATTTTTCCTGAAGTTTTGCGGCGAGCCGATTGAGGCGTTCGCCACGCCGCGCTGTCATAATAACATGCGCGCCTTTTTCCGCGAGCGCATTCGCGAACGCTTCACCGATTCCGGCCGAGGCGCCGGTGACGAGCGCCCGTTTGTCTTTGTAGATCATTGATCCGTCTCCAGACATTTATTCGCGCGCGGACGTGATGAACGATGCGGCAGGACGCGCGTTCGGCGCGTCAAAGCGGATCGCCGCGCGCTGCTGATCGCGCGATGATCCTCTCATCAATTGATCCGCCGCCCGATGCAAATCCCCGCGGCGGAATCAACTGGATCAGAGGGCGAACAGGTCAAATGACCAAGAGGAGACCGAGACAGCCATGAAGACCTTAGCCGCCAGCCTTATCCCCGCCGCCTTTCTCACCGCGGCGACGCTCGCCGCCGCCGCCGCCGCCGGCGACGTTTCCTTCGCCTATTCCAAAGGCGACCTCGCCTCATCGTCGTCGATTTCGGCGCTCTACGACCGGATGACCGACAAAGCGGAACAAACCTGCGCGATCTACCAGAATTCCCACCTTTGGGGCGTCCAATATCAAAGGGCCTGCGCCGCCGTTGTGTTGGACGAATTTGTCGCCGGCATCGACCATCCGACCCTGACCGCCCTCCACGAGGAACGCGACGGCGCGCGCTTCGCCGAGCGTACCTAGATTTTGTTGCGGCTGCGCCGGCGCGAGAAGGTGACGCTCGCGCCGGCGAATGCCGCCAGCATGAAGAAAAGAATCGCCAGATTGCCGGTCTGCGAGGTGATCGTGCGGCTGATCGCAACCGACGCGGCCGCTGCAAAGCAGGCGACGTAGATGACGCTGAGCGAGGGATGGGCCCGGCGCGATCGCTTTAACGCGCTGGCGCTCCAGGCGATCATCATCGCAAGGAATGTCAGCGGCCCTGGAAAGCCGAAATCGAGCGCCAGCGTCAGATAGTAATTGTCGATCGTCAAAGTCCGCCCCCAGTACCCGAGAACGCGCGTCGCCCGCCCGGTCCCGTAACCGCCGACCGGGCGTTTCAGGATCTTCGGCCACGCCTGCTCGATCTGGTCGAGGCGCGACTGGCTCGAATTGTACTGGCTGAGGCCTCCCTTGCCGGAGATCATGTCGCGGACGCCGCCGGCGGCGAGCGGCGAAACGAGGAGCGCCCCGGCGAGGATGAGCCCCGCCAGCGGGCGAAAATGCGCCGCGTCCGCTCGTTTCAGGAACCGGTAGCCGACAAGCGCCGCCATCGACGCCATCGTCAGCGTCATCACCAGCATGGCGCCGCGCGAATTGGTGGCGACGGCGCCGAGGATGATCGCGCCCAGCGCCGCCGCCCAGAAGGCGCGGGCGCGGAACTTCCGCGCGGAAAGCGTGAAAGCGAAGGCGAACGGCGCCGACAGCGCGAGATGCTCGCCGAGCGACAAAGGGTGCGTGTGCGACCCTTGCGCGCGGAAAGCGCCGCCCCGGATCTTTTGCGCCTGCGCATTGCGCAGCCATTCGGCGTCGTCGGCGATGAAGGGCGACAGGAAATTGGCGAGAAGCTGGCGCGACAGCGCTTCGCCGATCGCGATGATCGCGACAACGAAGGCGCCGATCGTCAGCGCTTTCAGCAGCAGAACGAAATCGCGCTGACGGCGGCAATAGGTCAGGACCGCGCAAAACGGAACCAGCCAGATCAGCGCCTGGCGCACGAATTCGGGGATCGAGACCGAACGCCCCTCGGCGAAGGGAAGGCTGACCAGTCCTAGCAGAAAGAACAGGAACACGATCGCGGTGACGGCGCCGCCGCGCCTGACCGCCAACGCAAATTGCGCGCGCCGCCACGGCGAGAACGTCATGTCATAGGCCCAGATCGCACTCACCGCGTAAAGCACGAGCCGCGGCGGCGTCAGGATCGGCAGCGGCCCGAACTTCACAAAGAGATAGACCGGCCATGCCGGCAGCAGCACCGCGGCGACAATCAAGAGAGCAAAGGCAAGCCGCCGCGGCGCGGCTTTCGCCGCCGGCGCCACCGCAACCATCGCCATCGCCACCGGCAGCAGGAACGCGGCGCCAAGCGGCGGAAAAATCACCGTCGCC
>JBGTLL010000023.1:0-21176 GCA_041744115.1 Parvularculaceae bacterium
GCCGCCGGCGTCGCGGCGCTTGGCGCGTCGGCTTCCGCGCAGACGGACGGGGCGCCCGCACCGGACCTTGCCGGGAAATCGGTTCTGATTACCGGATCGAGTTCGGGTTTCGGGCGACTTGCCGCGCTGCATTTTGCGAGATCTGGCGGCAACGTCATTGCGTCGATGCGCAATATGAAGGGCGGCAAGCGCGAAGAGGCCGTAGAGCTGATCGATCTCGCTTCAACGGAGAAGCTGAAGCTCGCGGTCGTTGAGATTGACGTCACCAAGGACGATCAGGTGGCGTCAGGCGTCGCCAAAGCCGAAGAGATCGCGGGCGGCGCGCTCGATGCGCTGTTCAACAACGCGGGCATCGGCATCGCCGGGCCGATCGAACTTCACGACCACGAGCAGGCGATGAAGCAGTTCAACACCAATCTCTTCGGCTATCACCGGATGGCGCGCGCCGTGCTGCCGAAAATGCGCGAGCGGCGGCAGGGCCTCCTGGTGCAGGTGTCGTCGCAACTCGGGCGTGTCATCTTGCCAAATATCGGCATGTACTGCGCGACCAAATATGCGGTTGAGGCGATGTTCGAGGCGATGGCCTATGAGCTCGCGCCGTTCGGCGTCGAAGTGACGATCATCCAGCCGGGCGGCTATCCGACCAGGATCTGGGAGAATGGCGAGCGCTATTTCCGGGACCTGATGGAAAGCGCGGATGACGGACGCCGCGAGGCCTATGCCGGGCATGTTGACATGGCGACAGGTTTTTTCGGCGGCGGCGGTTCGACCGATCCGATGGACGTGCCGCGCGCGGTCGCGGAAATCATTGCGCTGGCGCCCGGCAAGCGCCCGTTGAGAAAGCCCGTCCATCCGAACACGCAGGCGACCGACGCCCTCAATGCCGCGCACGCGCAGGTGCAGGCGGCGGTGATGGGGCAGGGAATTTACAAACCCTGGCATGACGCAGCGGCAGGTTGATGCGTTAGCGCTTGCGGATCGGAACCGTTGCCGCAGTCTGCGGCTCGAGCCGTTCGGGTTCTGACGCAAGCAAGGTCGGGGCTTCCTCGAAGCCGTCGGCCCGCGCGAGATCGGGGAAAAGGCGGAACCACGCAAGCGCCGTAACGATGGCGACGGTTCCACCGAGGACGACGGCGCTGACGGGACCAAGAAACCGCGCGGCGACGCCCGACTCAAACTCTCCAAGTTCATTCGATGCGGAAATGAAGATGAACGAGACGGAAGCAACGCGCCCGCGCATGGCGTCCGGCGTTGCGAACTGGATCATTGACTGGCGTATATAGACCGAGATCATGTCGGCGGCGCCGGTGACGGCGAGGGCCGCCATCGACAGCCAGAACAGCGGCGACAATGCAAAGGCGAGCGTCCCGAGGCCATAAACGACGATTGAACCCAGCATCCACGATCCGACCTTTTGATTGAGCGGTCGGACCGCCAGCATGAAGGCGACAATTGCCGCGCCGAACGCCGGCGCCGCGCGCAACAGCCCCAGCCCCTCGGCGCCGACATGAAGAATATCACGCGCGAAGACGGGGAGTAGCGCCGTCGCTCCGCCAAAAAAGACGACGATCAGATCGAGGGAGATGGCGCCAAAAACAATCTTGTTGTCGCGCACATAGCGCAGCCCCTCGATAGCCATTGCAAAGCCGCGGGCGTCGGCGACCGGTTTCTGCTTTGGCGTTTTGGCGGTCGAAATGGCGACAATCGCGATCAGCGTCATGGCGACAGCGACGCTGTAGACGATCTCGCCGCCAAAGGCGTAGAGGAGCCCTCCGACAGCAGGGCCGGCGATTGCGGAAACCTGAAACCCCAATGAGTTCCATGCGATGGCGCTAGCGAGGGCTTCGCGCGGGACAAGCGTCGGATAAAGCGCGTTGCTCGCCGCCGGTGTAAACGCATTGACGCCGCCGAGGACGACGGCGATTGCAAAGACCGCCGGCATGGCGCCGGAGGGCGGCATGAAGATGGTCGCGATCAGCGCCGCGCCCGCGATGAGGCGCGCGATATTGCTGATAACAAGAATCGCCTTGCGGTCGAAACGGTCCGCCGCCTGACCGCCCACGAGCGACAGGAAAAAGACCGGTGCGAATTGCGCGAGCCCGACCAGACCGAGGATGAACGCTGATTCCTCAACGCTCCTCGTCTGGCGGGCGAGATCGTAGACCTGCCAGCCAATCGCGACCGCCTGCATCTGGCGCGAAGCCGAGAGCAGTTGCCGCATGACCCAGTAATGGGCATAGGCGCGATATCTGAAAACGCGGATCGAGGGAGCGAAAAGCATGACGGGCGCAAGGAGTTCCCCAACCGGCTTATAGAGAAGACTGGCGGCGAAGGCTATGGCGGCTGGCCGGTCGGCTCGCCAGAATTCGGCGCATCAAGGCGACCGTGACGCATGCAGCAAGCCTGCCGATAATTGATCGGCGTGCGGACAATTGTCTTGACCTCGCGTCTCACATCCTTCGAGACGCCGCGTGACGAACGCGGCTCTTCAGGATGAGGATTTTCTTTGTTGCAACAAAAACGCCTCATCCTTCCAAGTTCGAATCGTCGGTTGAATGGAAGCTTCGGCGACGATAAGGCGGCGGAGGGGAGACCGTCCCATTCTCGGGCAAAGCCGCAGGTCAGCCTGGCTCCCCGTCCGGTTTCGTCGCAGAACCCGAACAGTCGCCGCGCCGCAAGTGCTTCAACACCGCGCTCAAGCCCTCCTATCAACGCCTTCTCGCCGACGGAAAATCCAAAAAGCTCGCCCTCATCGCCGCCGCCGGAAAACTCCGCACCATCCTCAACGCAAATCCTCAGAGATCAAAAACCATCGCAAACGCCTGACCCGCAACACCGTTGCTGAGGAGCGCGTTCTTCACGCGGCGTCACGACGGATGGGCGGCGCCGCCGATTTATTCTTTCATCGCCTCTTCAACATCCTCCGACCAGCCGACATAAACCTCCGTGCCGCCGCGCACGATGATCGGGCGCCGGATCAGGGTTGGATGCTCAGCCATCAGCGCAATCGCCTTTGACGGTGAGAGGTCCGCCCTGTCCTCGTCATCGAGCGCGCGCCAGGTGGTCGAATTCTTGTTCAGGAGCGTCTCGACGCCGACTTGCGCCGCCCAGCGCGAAATCTGCGCTTGTGTCACGCCGTCGTCACGGACATCGTGAAAATCATAGCGAACGCCCGCCCCGTCGAGCGCCTTGCGCGCCTTTTTGCAAGTGTCGCAGGTCTTGAGGCCGTAGAAATCAACCATTGATCAAGCAACCTGCAGCCGCAGATAATTCAGCAAATCCGTCCGCGTGATCAGCCCCTCGAACTTGCCGGCCTGGGTGACGACCGCGACGAAACCCTTGGCGAACACGGGGAGGAGATCCTCCATCGCTTTCGAAGCGTCGAGCGTTTCGACGCGATAAGTCATTGCGGACTTCACCGGGTCCTTGAATTTTTCCCGGTTGCGGACGACTGCGAACAAGGTGTCCTCTTCGTCGATGATCCCGGCGAGCGTGCCGTCTTCGTTCAAGACCGGAAGCTGCGAAATGTCGTAGAGCTTCATGCGACCATAGGCGACCATCAAGGTGTCGTCGGGTTTGACCGTCACCGTCGCCCGCTCGGAATGTTTCCTGGTGATGAGGTCGGTCAGATCGCCTTTCGGCGGGCGCCGGATAAAGCCATGATCGTACATCCAGTAATCGTTGAACATTTTGGAGAGATATTTGTCGCCGCGATCGCAAACGAAGGCGACAACACGCTTTTTCGTTTTCTGCTCGCGGCAATATTTGAGCGCGGCCGCGAGAATCGTTCCCGATGACGACCCGGCGAGAATTCCTTCCTTCTTCAGAAGATCGCGCGCCGCTTCGAAACTTTCCTTGTCGGTGATGCCGTACGCTTTTTTCACGCGCGACAGATCGCAAATGTCCGGAATGAAATCCTCGCCGATGCCTTCGACCAGCCACGAGCCGACTTCGTTCGGCCTGACGCCGGTGTTCACATAGTCGGTCAGGATCGATCCCTTCGGATCGGCGAGGATCATTTCGACATGGGGCGCCGCGCGCTCGAAAAAGCGCGCCAGGCCGGTGATCGTTCCCCCGGAGCCGACGCCGGCGATGATGGCGTCGAGCTTTTCGCCCATCTGCCCCCAGATTTCGGGCCCGGTCATGGTTTCGTGCGCGTCGGGATTGGCGCGATTGCCGAACTGGTTCACATAAAAAGCGCCGGTCTCGTCGGCGATCTTCTGCGCGACATCCTGATAATATTCCGGGTTGCCCTTGCCGACATCGGAGCGCGTCAGGCGGACGTCGGCGCCCAGCGCCTTCAGATGAAAAATCTTCTCCTGCGCCATCTTGTCGGGGACGACGATCGTCAGCTGATAGCCTTTCTGTGCGGCGACGAGCGCCAGCGCGAGGCCGGTGTTGCCGGCGGTCGCTTCGACGATGGCGCCGCCGGGCTTCAGCCTACCGTCCCGCTCCGCCGCTTCAATCATCGCAAGCCCGATGCGGTCCTTGATCGAGCCGCCCGGATTGTTCGCCTCGAGCTTGAGGAAAAGTTCGCAGGAACCGGTGTCGATTTTCGAGACCTTCACCATCGGCGTCTTGCCGATGCCTTCGAGCACGGTGTCGAAGACGGGTCCGAACGGGGTTTCCTGCATGCGGGCTCTCCGATAATGGATGGCCTGACTTAAAGCCGATGCCGCCAGTCGCGGCAAGCTGACCTGCTATTTCGCGACGAACCGCTGCGAACGTTTCAGGTCCCTGATGAAAAACCGCGCGGGATGCAACGCTTCCGCGATTTCCCGCTCGAGGGGCGAGGGCGCGCCGGTCATTTCAGCGGCGATAGCCGCGGCTGAGAGCGGCGCTGTCAGCAGGCCGCGCGATCCGAGGCCGGTGAGAATGTAAACTCCTGTTGCGGCTCGCCCCGTCGGATAATCGCGCCGCCTTCCATGGCGTAAATCGTCATAGGCGCCGGCGTAAAAATTCCAGTCCGGCAGAGGTCCGGCGACCGGCAAACGGTCGGGCGTCTGGCAGCGTATCGAGGCGCGCGGGCGCGACGCCGCGGGATCGAGCGTTGCCGCAAATTCGGGCAGGAATTTTGCGATGGCGCTGATATTCTCCGCGGTGGCGGCATTGCTCGTTTCAGGAACCGCCCCCGGTCCCAGCCGCTCATAGGTTGCGCCGATGACGAGGCCTCCATCCGGCGCGGGCGCCGCATAGGTTCCGGAAACGACCGCGTGCGCCGGCGCCGGCGCCGCGGGGAAATGATCGATCTGGCCCATAACGCCCCTGAGCGGCAGCGACCGCGCCTCGACGAAGCGGAGGGCGTCGCATCCATTGGCGATGACAACCGCATCGACGGGAATGTGGCGGCGATCGTCAAGTTCGACAAGGAGACCATCGTGAGCACGAACGATGCGCTCCGCCCGCGCCTTGATCATTTCCGATCCCTCGGCGAGGCGTGCGCAATAGAGCCGCGGATCGATGACGCCGCCCTGCGGAAAGAAGAGTCCATCGTCGTGTGCTTCGATCCAGCCGGGCGGGAGCACGCCGGCGCTGACGATCTTTTGCTGCCGCTCGCGTTCTTCATCCGACGCCGCTTTCAAGAGAACGCCGCACGGATTGAAAAATCGGTCTCCCTGTTTTTCCAGCGCCGCAATCGTCCGCAGGGCATGGCAATAAGCGGCGCGAAAAAATCGCGCGGCGGCGCCGCCGCCAAGATCGGGTCGCGGCATGATAAGGCCCGCCGCGTTTCCGGAAGCGCCGCCGGCGATCCCGGCGGGGTCGATGATCGTCGGGACCAATCCCGCGGCGCGGAGCTCATGCGCGAGGCTGGAGCCCGCAACGCCGCCGCCGATGATGGCGACGCGGGCGCCATCGGACAGCGGTTGCAGATTCTCCCAGGCGAACCAAGGCGCGCGCCGGGAGCGCATCCCTCTAGCGTTGTTAAGACCGGCCGTCAGCATTTCCCGCTTTCGTCCGTAGCCGGCGCGTTTTTCGATCGAAAACCCCGCGCCTTGAAGCGCGCGGCGGACGCTTCCGGCGACCGTGAATGTCGCCGCGGTTGCGCCCGGCGCCGACAGCCGCGCGATTTCGGAAAAAATTTCCGGCGACCACAATTCAGGGTTCTTCGCCGGCGCAAATCCGTCGAGGAACCAGGCGTCAATCTTCGCCTCGGTGCGCTGGAGCGCGTCGCGTGCATCCCCGTAGACGAGGGTCAACGTCACATCCCCGGCGAGGCGCAAACGGTGAACGCCCTCGACGGGCGGCGGATATTCGGTCAAAAGCGCGGCGCTCCAGCCAACAAGATGCGGAAAGGCGCGATGCGCGCGGTCCAGATCGGGCGCGGCCAGAGGAAACTTCTCGAACGACAGAAGGTCGAGGCGCGCGCCGTCGCGTTTGATCGTCCGACTCCAAAGTTCAGCAGCGACGAGCACATTGACCCCCGCGCCAAAGCCAAGTTCGCCGATCGCAAATCGGTCCGCTGTTTTAAACCGCGCCGCGAGGTTATTGCCGTCGATGAAGACCTGGCGCGCTTCTTCGGCGCCGTCGCCGGAGTAATAAATGTCGTCAAAAAAAGTGGACCGGGGGGCGTCAGCCTCCCAGTCCACTTTTGCGTATTCAAGTCCACGCTCGCCGGTCATCGGCGAGACGTAGAGCTTATTTTGTTCCGAACGGGAAGAATTTATCGAAGCTCGGCGTAAACGAGAACGCCGGCGTGAACGAGCGGTTGAATGGCGCGAACGCTTCTCGGGCGGCCTCCGTTGAGGCTTCGGTCAGCGCGCGGGCGCGCTCGACGCGGGTTTCGAAAAGCTTGGTCCAGTATTCGCGCTGGATTTCGAGCGCGTCGCTGACGCTCTTGGCGCGCACGAGATTGTTGGCGAAGTCGACGGCGTCGGTCATTTCCTCGCGGGCGGCGGCCATCGCGTCGGCGCCGACGGCGCGCATGCGCTCATTGGCGGCCTGAAACCCTTCGCGGGCGGAGGCGATCGTTTCTTCCGTCTGCGCACGGAATTTCTCGGCGTTGCCGTTGAACGATTTCAGCGCCGTTTCATAATTGTCGCGCGCGACGTCCGGCCAGGCGTCGGCGGCGGCGAAAGCTGAACTGGTCGTCTCTTCGGCGGTCGATTCGATCGCTGACTGGAACGTCTCGGCGCTTTCTTGCGCTGATTTCTTGCTGGATGGCATCATAGGCTCCTTTGCTCATTCTGGTGAGGCCCGTATGGGCCGGCGCCGCGCCATGTTGCAGCGCAGCATAAGCCGATATAGGCCCTCTTGTGCAGTGCAGCAAGAGGATCAGGAATTAAGCCGCGTCAAGGCGGCGAGCGAGGCGTATCCATCGGCGGGAAGGCCAGCGCTTTCCTGCCAGTCTTTCAGCGCCCGTTTGGTGCCGGACCCGATCACCCCGTCGATCGGTCCGGGATCGAAACCCTTGTCTTTCAGCGCCTGTTGCAGGTCCATCCGCTCGGCGAGCGAGAGCGCCCGGTCGGCGCGCGGCCATTCGGCAAGGATCGGCTCGTCCCGTCCGCCGAGGCGGTCAGCAAGGAGGCCAATGGCGAGCGCGTAAGACGTCGATTGATTGTATTTGAGGATCGCCTCGAAATTCTCGAAAACGAGAAAGGCCGGGCCCTTGGCGCCGGCCGGCAGAAAGACGCGCGCCCGGGTGTTGGGGTCAAAATCCTTGCTGAGCTGGACCCGGCTGCCGGAAATACCCGCCCCCGCCCATTCTATGACCGCTTTGCGCGTATTGACGTCCGCCAAAGCGTAATCGAACCCTTCAGGCAAGGTCACCTCGACGCCCCAGCGCGCGCCATGGATATAGTTCGACGCCGCCAGATAATTGGCGGTCGAAGCGAAAACGTCGTCGAGATCCGTCCAGATATTGCGGTTCCCGTCGCCGCCATGATCGACGGCAAATTGCAGATAGGTGGTCGGAATGAACTGCGTCTGCCCCATCGCGCCGGCCCATGACCCCGTCAGCTGGGCGCGTCCGGCATAGCCGTTCTGGATGATCTTTAGGGCGCCGATCAGCTGCGCGCGGCCATAGCCGGTCCGCCGGCCTTTCCAGCCAAGGGTCGCCAGCGCGCCGATCACGTCATGATCGCCCATCATCGCGCCGTAGGAAGACTCAAGGCCCCAGATCGCGGCGATGATCTCCTGATCGACGCCGAATTCAGCTTCGATGCGGGCGAGCAGCGCCTGATTTTCCGCGATGTGGGTCCGGCCGTCGCCGACCCGCTTTTCCGAGACCGCGACATCGACATAATCCCAGACCGAGCGCGCGAATTCCGGCTGGTTGTCGTTAAGCTCGAACACCCGCTGGTTCACCGCGACGCCGTCAAAGGCGGCGTCGAAAACGTCAGCGCGGACACCGGCGGCGGCAGCTTCCGCGCGAAAGCCGTTCAGCCAGTCCTCAAATCCCGGCTCGTCAGCGCTGGCGGGCGAGATGGCGGCGATTGCAAGGAGGGCGAGCAGATTTCTGAATGTTTCCGGCTTCATGACGCGGCGGCCCTCTTCGACTGACTGAGACTGACTTCTCTTAAAGGGCGCCTTGCCCGCGCGACAAGGCCGCATCGGGGCTTTTCCGGGGATCGGACGCGAGGCTTCATCGCGGCGGCCCGATGCCCTAAGCTCCGGCGAGACTTGATAAGCCGCGCGAGGCCGCCGCCGCGCGCCTCCGGAGGGCGTTCCAGATGCGAAAATTTGTCGTCGTTGCCGCTTCCGTGCTTATTCTCCTTGCCGGCTGCGGCAAGAAAACCGCTGACCCCGCTGTTCCGGCGCCGACTCCGGCGGCTCCGGTCACAGAAGAGGTCGCCGCTTCCGACCGCGACCATCTCGAAGCGATGCGCGCGCAATTCGCGATTGTCGAGATGGCGCCGGACACATCCTTCCTGACCAATGAGGAGGCACGCGTCGTCAACCTCTTGAACGAGGCGGGCGCGCTGATGAGCGAGATCTATCGCCGTCAGATCAGCGAGGAAAATCCCGCGACCCGCGCCGCGATCGCGGCGGGCGATCATGAGGACAAGGAAATTCTGCTCGACCTCTTCGATCTCCATTTCGGCCCCTGGGACAGCCTCGATCATGACAAGCCGTTCTATGGCTCGGCGCAAAAACCCGCGGGGGCCGCGTTCTATCCCGCCGACATCACCAAGGAAGAATTCGAGGCCTTTCTCGCGGCGCATCCGGATGACCGCGACGCTTTCATCAGCGGCTACACGGTCATCCGCCGGGACGATGCCGGGGACGATGTGGGCGGCCTCAAAGCCATTCCGTATTCGGAGTATTACCGCGAATGGCTCGACCCCGCGGCGGCGCTGCTCCGACGGGCGGCGGAAATCACGACCAACGCCTCGCTGAAGAAATTCCTCACCCTGCGCGCCGACGCCTTCCTCTCCGACGAATACTACGAATCCGAGATGGCGTGGATGGATCTGGAGGGACCGATCGAAGTCGCGATCGGACCTTATGAAGTCTACACCGACGGGCTTTTCGGCTACAAGACCGCGTTCGAGGCTTTTGTCACCGTGAAGAACCCGGAGGAAAGCGCGGCGCTCGACAAATACAAGAATTATCTGAAGGAGATGGAAGCAAATCTCCCCGTTCCCGAAGAGTACAAGAATTTCCGCCGCGGGTTTGAATCCCCGATCGCCGTCGTTGCGCAGGTGCATGGCGGCGGCGACAACGTTCCGGGCGTGCAGACGATTGCGTTCAACCTGCCGAACGATGAGCGCGTCCGCGAAGCGAAGGGCGCGAAGAAGGTTCTCCTCAACAACGTCATGGCCGCCAAATTCGACCGCATCCTCGCCCCGATGGCTGAGCATGTCCTTGTGCCGGAGCAGGCGGCGATGCTGATGCAAAAGTATATGGGCGCGCAGACCCTGTTCCACGAACTCGCGCACAGCCTCGGGCCGGGAACGATCATGAAGGACGGCGCCGAGACGACGGTCAATGCCGAACTGAAAGATCTTTATTCCGCGACCGAAGAGGGCAAGGCCGACGTCATGGGCGCCTATAACATCCTCTTCATGATGGAGAAGGGGGAATATCCGATCGCGGAGAAGGAGAATTTTCTCGCCACCTATTTCGTCGGCCTCTTCCGCGCCATGCGCTTTGGCGTCAATGAAGCGCACGGGCGGGGCGCCGCCTTCCAGTACGCCTTTCTTAAAGAACAGGGCGCGTTCGCGGTCGATGATACGAGCGGCAAGTACCGCCTTGATTTCGGAAAGCTCGAAGCGGCGATTTCGGCTCTGACCGCCGAGATCGTCTTCGTCCAGGGCGACGGCGATTACGCGCGCGCGAAAGCCTTCCTCGACAAATACGCCGTCCTTGACCAGCCGGCGTTGCAGGTGGTTGCGTCGCTGACCGGCATTCCGGTCGATATCCAGCCGGTGTACAAATCGCGACTGTGATCGGAAGTTTACGGACAATGCGGATAATCTTCGCCCCGCGGCCCCGGACGAATCCTTGTTCCATGCGGGTTGCAGCCGATTTGTACGGATAATCCGCATTCGCGCTTTTCGCGCGAAAGGCGAGCGCGCGGGAAAACAATCGCCTCCGCACGCTTTCAGGCGACACCCTTGTCCTCCGTTCCCGTCGCACTTCGTCATTGCTCTCTACGCGCCGATCCGCGGCACAAACTCTTTCCGTTCATTCCCGGTCCGGAATGAACGGCCGCCGGATCTGGACATCGATCTCCTTTCTTGACCTGGAAGACACTTTAAACCCTCCGCGAGGGAGGGGGATAACTTTGACATTCTCGGTCAACTCCTTGATCCGCATCAGGAATTTTTTCTCCTTCAAGGCGAGTGCCCGCAACCGCCGGGGGAAACGACCGGCGCCGGCCGTGTTATCCTCCCGGCATGGACAACACGCAGCGGTCCGGCCGCGCGCCGCCAACTAATCAGTACAAAGACGAAAATGGCAAAGCCCGTGGCGCGCTCTGGTGAAACAGGGATCTCCCTCATCCGAGAGGCGGGCCGAAAACCAATGCAGCAAATACCGGCGTTGTCATTCCGGGGCCGCCTCTTGGCGGAACCCGGAATCCATCGCGCAACGCGGGATTCGGTGAGAAATGGACCCCGGGTTCCGCGCGAAGACGCGCGGCCCCGGGGTGACGGCGGTTTTATTGGCCTGTGTTTTCGAGATTACTTTTCGGTCAGGCTCCCAGGAAGGGCCCTCTTGGGCGGGCGGCGGGGACCATCCGTGCAAGGAACTCCAGGATATTGTGAAATCCGCCGTCCGGCCGCGCGACGTGTACAGAGGCGGATTTCATCCGCCCTACGGCTGCGCGCGGGCCAAAGTCACTTTCGACCCCGGTCCGCGGCCGAGGACGCCGGAAATCCACTGGCTGATCGCGATCAGCGCGCCCAGATCGACGCCGGTCTCGAACCCCGACCGATGCAGCGAATAGACGACGTCTTCGGAAGCGACGTTGCCGGAAGCGCCTTTTGCGTAAGGGCAGCCGCCCAATCCGGACACGGATGAATCGAAAACGCGGACACCTTCTTCGATCGACGCCCAGATGTTCGACAGCGCCTGACCGTAGGTGTCGTGATAATGCCCGGCGAGCGCCCTGACCGGAACCACGCCCGCGACGGCGCGGATCATGCCGCGCGTTTCCTCATGCGTTCCGACGCCGATTGTGTCGCCAAGCGAGATTTCATAGCAGCCCATGTCGTAAAGCGCTTTCGAGACGCGGACGACATTGGCGAGCGGGACTTTTCCCTCATAGGGGCACCCGAGGACGCACGAAACATAGCCGCGAACCTTGGCGCCGTCGGCCTTCGCCGCGTCGATGACGGCGCGAAAGCGTTCCAGGCTCCCGGCGACCCCGCAGTTGATGTTCTTCTGGCTGAACGTTTCCGACGCCGCGCCAAAGACCGCGACGGTGTCGGCGCGGGCGGCCCGCGCGCTATCATAGCCTTTGAGGTTCGGCGTCAGCACCGGATAGGAAACGCCCGGAAGGCGCTTCATCTTCGCCATCACCTCGCCCGTTCCCGCCATTTGCGGCACCCATTTTGGCGAGACGAAGGCGCCAGCCTCGACAGCGCTGTTGCCAGCGGCGGCCAGACGCTCGATCAATTCGATTTTCGTCTGGGCGCTGACAATCTGCTTTTCATTCTGCAGCCCGTCGCGGGGCCCGACTTCGACGATCGAAATACGGCCGGTCATTCGCGCTCCTCAAACTCGACCAGCACGTCCCCGTCTTTCACCTGGTCGCCGGCTTTGAAGCGGAATCCCTTGATGACGCCGTCACGGGGCGCCTTGATCGCGTGCTCCATCTTCATCGCTTCCATCACCATGAGGACGGCGCCGGCTTCGACGGCGTCGCCTGCTTTGGCTTTGAGCAAGGTGATGACGCCTGGCATCGGCGCGTTGAGCGACCCTTCCGCCGAATGATGAGCGGAGACGCCCGCGAGGGGATCGGGAAACGCCACGTCCCAGTGCCCGGCGCCGATGAAAACGCGAACGCCCTTGCCGTGCGGGGCGACCATCGCTTCGAAAGTCTCGCCTTCCATGATGAGCCGCAAGCCGTCCGTTGACGGAGCGTCCGAAAAGGCGAAACGGAGAAGTGCCTCTCTCCCTCCGGGAGTGGGGTCCGGGGAGAGGGGCCCGCTGTTCGATTTTCGCCCGTCGCCCGCGCCGCCGGAGCCCTCAGCCCCGGCCGCTCTCCCATCGGGAGAGGGGGGAGGCGCCGCCGCCAGCGTTCTTCGCGTGGCCGCGGCCGCATCGATGTCGATTTCAACCTCGCTGCCCGAAGGCGTCGCCGTCAATCGCGCCAGCGCCGGGCCTTCGCCAAAATCGATCCAGGCGACCGACTTCGCCGGTTTGTTGAGGCGGAAGCCGGTGAGCGCCTGCCACGGATCGGCGCCGGCGGCGTTTCCCGCTTCAAAATGCCGATGAAACAGCGCCGCCGCGAGGGCGCGCTTGTCGACCGGCGCCGCCGCGAACAGCGCACGCGCGTGGTCGTCGATATAGCGCGTTGAAACATCGCCCGCCGCGAAATCCGCGTCGCTCGCGAGGCGGTGCAAAAACCGCGCATTGGTTTCGATGCCCGCGACGCGCGTCTGGCTTAGCGCGGCGCGAAGGCGGGCGAGCGCTTCCTCGCGGGTTGCGCCATGGGTGATGATCTTGGCGATCATCGGGTCGTAAAACGGGGTGATCGTCTGCCCTTCCTCGACGCCGCTATCGATCCGCGCGTCGCCGGGCAGGCGCAAGGTCGTCAGCGTACCGATTGACGGGGCGAAATTATTGTCCGGATTTTCGGCGTAAAGCCGCGCCTCGAACGCATGGCCGTTTTCGCGAATGTCGTTCTGCGCCAGCGGCAGGCCTTCGCCGGCGGCGACGCGGAGCTGCCATTCGACGAGATCGACGCCGGTGATTGCTTCCGTCACCGGGTGCTCGACCTGGAGGCGCGTGTTCATTTCCATGAAAAAGACGCCGTCTCTCCCGTCGTAAAGACATTCGACGGTGCCGGCGCCGCGATAATCGACGGCGCGTCCCGCATTGACGCCGATCTCGTGCAGGCGTTTTCGCACGCTCGCGGGGAGGCGCGGCGCCGGCGCCTCCTCGATGATTTTCTGGTGGCGGCGCTGCACCGAGCAGTCGCGCTCGAAGAAATGCACGACCTCGCCCCTGCCGTCGCCGACGATCTGCACTTCGAGGTGGCGTGCGCGCGCGATGTATTTCTCGACCAGCACGCGATCGTCGCCGAAAGAGTTCTTCCCTT
Organism: Parvularculaceae bacterium; assembly: GCA_041744115.1. Classification (GTDB taxonomy): domain Bacteria; phylum Pseudomonadota; class Alphaproteobacteria; order Caulobacterales; family Parvularculaceae; genus Amphiplicatus. The sequence goes on from JBGTLL010000023.1 coordinate 13,709, forward strand.
CCCGCTGCGCGCTGGCGAGCGCTTCGGCGAGATCGCTTTCCTTTTCGACGATCTTCATGCCCTTGCCGCCGCCGCCGGCGGTCGCCTTGAGGAGCACCGGATAGCCGATCTTCGCGCATTCCCGGCGGAAGGTTTGAAGCGATTGATCCGTCCCCTGATAGCCGGGCGTCGTCGGCACACCGGCCTTTTCCATCAGATCCTTCGCCGCCGATTTCGAGCCCACGGCTCTGATCGTTTTCGCGGTCGGGCCGATGAACACAATCTTTGCCGCATCCAGCACCTCGGCGAATTTGTCGTTCTCGGAAAGAAAGCCGTAGCCGGGGTGGACGGCCTCGGCGCCCGTCCGCTTCGCAGCATCGACGATGCGGTCGATCCGCAGATAGCTTTCCGCCGGGGGCGACGCGCCGATATGAACGGCGTCGTCGCAGGCTCTGACATGCGGCGCGCCGGCGTCCGCGTCCGAATAGACAGCGACCGTCGCGATCCCCATCCGCCGCGCGGTTCTGGCGACCCGGACGGCGATTTCGCCGCGATTGGCGATCAGGATTTTGCGGAACATCAGATTACGGCGTCCGTGTGTGCTTGCCCGCCATCCCGCGCGACGCCCTTGCTGCGTGGCGCCTGCCGAGGAGGGAGTTCTCTACACGGATGGTCCACGCCGCCCATCCTTCGAGACGCGGCCCAAGAGGGCCGCTCCTCAGGATGAGGGAGACCCTTTTTTTGACAGGGAAATCCTCATCCTGAGGAGCCGCGTTCTTCACGCGGCGTTTCGAAGGATGTGACGCCAGGCGCCGTTTTGTCATTCTTTGATCCAGTCGGGTTTCCTCTTTTCGAGAAAAGCGGTCACGCCTTCTTTTCCTTCTGCGCTCGCCCGGATGCGCGCAATCAGTCCGGCGGTTTCTTCGAGGACATCCTCGCCGAGCGGGCGATCGGCGACGGCGCGGATCAGCGCCTTGGCTTCCTTCTGCGCGGCGGGTCCGGCGGCGAGAAGGCTCTTGATCATCGCTTCAAGCGTCGCTTCGAGTTGGGCCTTAAGGCAGATCTGGTGGACGAGGCCGATCGCTTTGGCGACGCCCGCATCGAAGCGCTCGCCGGTGAGGAAGAAGCGCCGCGCCTGGCGCTCGCCGATGGCGCGCAGGACAAACGGCGAAATCACCGCCGGGATGATGCCGAGACGGACCTCCGACAGCGCGAAAAACGCATCGTCCGCCGCGATCGCGATGTCGCAGGCGGCGACAAGGCCGACGCCGCCGCCCATGCAGGCGCCGTGGACGAGGGCGATCACCGGCTTTTCGCATTCGTAGATCGCATACAGCATGCCGGCCAGCCGGCGCGCATCGACCTTGTTCTCGGCGGCGGAAAAATCCGAAACGCGCTTCATCATTGAAAGATCGGCGCCCGCGGAAAAGGCGTCGCCGGCGCCGGAAAGGACAATCGCGCGCACCCCGGCGTCGCGGCCGAGCCGCTTCATCGCCTCCGCGATCTCGACAATCAGCTGCTCGTTGAAGGCGTTCCTGACCTCCGGACGGTTAAGCGTCACGCGCGCAATCCCGCGCGCATCGACCGCGACCGTCAGCGTGTGGCTCTCCATGATCTTGCAACTCTCCCTCAATGAGCGCGAACCGAACCCCGGGCGCACTGTTTACCGGGGGATCAGGGATATCAAAAGGACCAAACTCATGAATCTCGACCCCGACACCGCCTGCGCGCTGATTTTCAAGATCAGGCGTCTCCACGGCAAGGAACTCGCCGAGCGCGACAGCGCCGATGGCTCGAACGACATCGACGACGGCATGGACGATGTGCTCGTCGAAGGACAGGACGGCGGCAATCTCGCCGAGATCAGGGGCCTCCTTGAGGGCCTTGAGTCCGAACAGATGGAGGAGTTCGTCGGCTTGATGCTGCTCGGCCGCGATCCGGACGCCTACGAGAACCTCAACGCCGCCAAGGCCGCCGCCCGCGATTTTTCAACGCCGGTTCTCGAATTTCTGCAAAGCGATGCCGCCGCCGCGGAATATCTCGCGATGGGCCTTGAAGCGGAGGGCGTCGAATGCGGGGGTTACGGAGACGCTCCAGCCCTTGCGCCCGCCGACGCGGGGACAAGGGATGAAAGGAGGGGGAACTGAAGGACCGCGCGGCCCATCCTTCGAGACGCCGCGTGAAGAACGCGGCGTCTCGAAGCGCGGCCGAAAAGTAATCTCTAAAACACAGGCCAATAAAACCGCCGTCACCCCGGGGCCGCGCTTCTTCGCGCGGAACCCGGGGTCCATTTCTCACCGAATCCCGCGTTGCGCGATGGATTCCGGGTTCCGCCAAGAGGCGGCCCCGGAATGACAATCCTGGAATTTGCTGCATTGGTATTCGGCAGGCTCTCAGGATGAGAACTTTCCATTTTGCAGCGAGGAGTTCCTCATCCTGAGGAGCGCGCCTCTTGCGCGCGTCTCGAAGGATGCGCCGCAAGCTACATCCTGAACAAGCCGAACTTCGTCGCCTCGATTGGCGCATTCAGACTCGCCGAGATGCAAAGCCCCAGCACGTTGCGCGTTTGCGCCGGGTCGATGATCCCGTCATCCCACAGCCGCGCCGAAGAATAATAGGGTGATCCTTGTGCATCGTAATCGGCGCGGGTGTTGTTTTTGAACGTCTCTTCGTCTTCGGCGGACCACGTTTCGCCTTTGCGAAGGCCGTCGCGGCGGACGGTTGCAAGGACGCTGGCCGCCTGTTCGCCGCCCATCACGGAAATGCGCGCATTCGGCCACATGAAAAGGAAGCGCGGGGAATAAGCTCGGCCGCACATGCCGTAATTGCCGGCGCCGTATGAGCCGCCGACGACGATGGTGAATTTCGGCACGCGCGCGGTTGCAACCGCGGTGACAAGTTTGGCGCCGTCTTTCGCGATGCCGCCCGCCTCCGCCGATCGCCCGACCATGAAGCCGGTGATATTCTGTAAAAAGACCAGCGGAATTTTCCGCTGGCAGCAAAGTTCGATGAAATGCGCGCCTTTGAGCGCGCTCTCGGAAAACAATATGCCGTTATTGGCGAGAACGCCGACGGGAAATCCGTGGATGTGCGCGAACCCGGTGACAAGCGTCGCGCCGTACAGCGTCTTGAACTCGTCAAAGACCGAAGCATCGACGATGCGCGCAATGATCTCGCGCGCGTCATAGGGCTTCCTGATGTCGCGCTCGACGACGCCGTAGATTTCTTCGGCGGCATATTTCGGCGGCCGCGGCGCGGCGCAAACGAGCGAGCCTTGTTTTGTCCAGTTCAATCGCCCGGCGATCTGGCGGGCAAGACCCAGCGCATGATCGTCGTCCTCGGCGAGATAATCGGCGACGCCGGACTCCCGCGTGTGTACGTCGCCGCCGCCGAGGTCTTCCGCGGTCACGATCTCGCCGGTCGCGGCCTTGACCAGCGGCGGCCCCGCCAAGAAAATCGTCCCCTGCTTCCTGACAATGACCGCCTCGTCCGACATCGCCGGCACATAGGCGCCGCCTGCCGTGCAGCTCCCATGGACGATCGCGATCTGGGGGATGCCGGCCGCCGACAGATTGGCCTGATTGTAGAAGATGCGGCCGAAATCGTCCTTGTCCGGAAAAACCTCGTCCTGCATCGGCAGGAACGCGCCGCCCGATTCGACGAGATAGACGCACGGCAGTCGATTCTCCGACGCAATCTCCTGGGCGCGAAGGTGCTTTTTCACCGTCATCGGGTGATAGGTGCCGCCTTTGACCGTCGGGTCGTTGGCGACGATCATGCATTCTGCGCCCGCGATGCGGCCGATCCCGGTGATGATTCCGGCGGCGTTGAGATCGCCAGCATACATCTCCCACGCGGCGAAACCGCCGAGTTCGAGAAACGGCGACCCCGGATCGACAAGCCGCTCGATCCGCTCGCGCGCGAGAAGTTTCCCGCGCTCCTTGTGACGGTCGGCGTAACGCGGGCCGCCGCCTTCCGCGACCGTCGCGGTATTGGCTTTCAGGGTCTCGACGAGCGTTCGCATCGCCGCGGCGTTCGCCGCGAATTCCTCGGAACTCGTGTCGGTCTTCGTTTCAATGACGGGCATCTCAGGCTTTGGGTTACAGGTTGCAGGGATCGAGGCATCGAGCAATATATCGAGATCCTTCCCGCGTCACCCTGACGACAGTCAGGGTCCAGAGCGGCAAAGCGCGGTCCTTCGCGGCCCTGGACCCTGACCGTCGTCAGGGTGACGATCCCGGTTCCGGAACAGCGCTCCTTGCTCTAGGGTCTTCAACAGATCGGCGGCCTCCCTGTCACCTAAAACCGAAAACCCCGCTGCGCGATGACCCTCGAAATCATCCCCTCCGGCGAGGCCTGCGGCGCCAGCGTCGCCGGCGTCGATCTTTCGCGGTCTTTGTCAGCGGCGACGGTTGCCGATATCCGCGCCGCGTGGCTACAGCACCATGTGCTCGCGTTTCCAGACCAGAAATTGACCGACGACGATCTCGAACGCTTTACGCTCGCGTTCGGCCCCTTCGGCGAGGACCCGTTCATTGCGCCGATCGCGGGGAGAAAGCACATCATCGCCGTCACCCGCGCCGCATCGGAAACGGGACCGATCTTCGCCGAGGCCTGGCACACCGACTGGAGCTTTCAGGCGACGCCGCCCGCCGGCACCTGCCTTTACGGCATGAAAATTCCGCCTGTCGGCGGCGACACGCTGTTCGCCAACCAGCATCTCGCGCTGGAAGAGATGCCGGCGGACCTCCGCGCTCGGATCGAGGGCAGGCGCGCCATTCATTCGGCGCGCGCCGGTTACGCCAGAGCCGGCGCTTATGGCGAAAACGACAGGAACCGCGCGATGGACATCCGGCCGTCCGACGACGCGCTGGCGACGCATACGCACCCCTTTATCCGCGCGCATCGTGAAACGGCGCGCGAAGCGCTGTTCGGCTGCGCCGGCTACATCATCGGCGTTGAAGGGATGGAGGCGGAGGAGGGAATGACCTTGCTCGGCGATCTCTATCGCTGGCAGACGCAACACGCATTTCAGTACCGCCATCAATGGCGGGAGAACATGCTGGTGATGTGGGACAACCGGTCGTTGTTGCACATGGCGACCGGCGGCTATCAGGGTCATGAACGGCTGCTGCACCGGACGACGATCGGGGAACGGATCCTTTAACCTCTCCTCTTGGGAGAGGTCGGAATTCCGTCTTCGGAATTTCGGGTGAGGGGTCCGCGCTCTCATCGTGAGGACAGTCCCCTCACCCGCTCGCGCGAAGAGCGCTCGCTGGCCTCTCCCGAGGGAGAGGCGGGTCCGTGGCGTCAAATCGCGATCATCTCCACCACTTTCCGCAAACTATCCGGCAACGCGACCGGCCTTCTCGTCGCGCGATCGACATAGACATGAACGAAATGGCCCTCCGCCGCCGGCGTGTCGTCGCCCGCCCTGAAGATCGCCAGTTCATAGCGCACCGAGGAATTGCCGATCTTCGCAACGCGCAAAGCCCCTTCAAGTTTTCCTGGAAACGCCAGCGGCGCGAAAAATTTGCATCCCGTCTCGACGACGAGGCCGATGACTTCGCCGCCATGAATGTCGAGCGCGCCGGCCGCGATCAGATATTCATTCACGATGGTGTCGAAAAAGCCGTAATAGGCGACGTTGTTGATATGTCCGTAAACGTCATTGTCGGCCCAGCGGGTCTGGAGCGGGAGGAAGTGCTTGTAGGCGGAGCGGGCGGTCATGGCGCATAGCGGATGGCGCGTCGCGAGTGGAAAAAAATGTCAGCGCGATCGCGAATACCCCTTCGCCATTCGCCATTCGCCATTCGCTTCCTCACAATACTTCCCCGTACATCCTTAGCGCATCCTCATACGTCACGTCGCGCGGATTGTTCCGCATCACGCGCTCGGCTTTCATCGCGTCTTCGGCCATGCGCGGCAGTTCGTTGTGCGATATGCCAAGCTGCGAAAGCCGCCGTTCGACGCCGGTCGCGGCGACGATTTCCATCAGCTTGGCGATAAAGGCGTCGGCGCGGGCGGCATAGCCGCCGGTCGCATTGGCGCCGATGACGTCGCCGAGCTCGGCGTAAAGCGGCGCCGCCGCGGGCGCCGTAAACCGCAGCACGGGTTCGAGCATCAGCGAATTCGAAAGCCCGTGCGGAATGTGAAAGAGCGCGCCGAGCGGGTAGGCCATGCCGTGAACGGCGCCGACCGGCGAATTGGTGAAGGCCTGACCGGCCAGCATCGCGCCGAGCAGCATGTTGGCGCGGACGCCGGCGTCGGCGGGCGTTTCGCACGCGGCGACGATGTTGCCGGCGAGCAGCCGCAACGCTTCGCGCGCCAGCGCGTCGGAGACCGGGTTCTTCCGGTGGCGATTGGTGTAGGCTTCAATCGCGTGCACCATCGCGTCAACGCCGGTCGCGGCGGTGACGCGCCGAGGCAGGCCATAAGTCAGCGAAGGGTCGAGGATTGCGACATCGGCGAACAGCTGGTCGCCGAGAATGCCCATCTTCTGGTCGTCGTCGGTGGTGACGACCGAAATGTCGGTCACTTCCGAACCCGTCCCCGCGGTCGTCGGGACAAGCGCGAGCGGCGCCCGGCCGCCTTTCACCTTGCCGGTTCCGTAAATCTCTTCGAGCTTTTGCGTTGAATTCAAAAGCACCGCGATGATCTTTGCCGTGTCCATCGACGACCCGCCGCCAAAGCCGATAACCCCGTCTGCCTTGTGCTCGCGCGCGATCTCAACGGACTGGCGGACGACCCGCGCCGGCGGGTCGGCCTCGATGCCGTCGAACAGGAAATAATCGAGGCCTTCTTCCCGCAGATTCTTTAACGGCGCATCGATAAGGCCGGCGCCGATGACTCCCCTGTCGGTGACAATTACGGGCCGAGTCATCCGCGCTTTGACGATCGCGCCGAGGCGCGCCGACGCGCCGGTTTCGAAAATTATCGACGCCACAGTGCGGAAAGTGAAGTTCATTGATCGACCATGATTCCCTCACCCGAAACCGTTTCCGGTCCGGCGCGCGCCGGACCTGATCGGTTTCGACCTCTCCCAAGGGAGAGGTAAGAGTTCGCGCCTCTCCGTTGGGAGAGGCCAGCGAGCGCCCCGACCGCGAAGGCGATCGAATGATGATTTGCGCGCCGTGGCGCGCGGAGCGGGTGAGGGAATTTCAATCAAGCCTCGCCATTCTTCCCGCCGCTTACCCCTCAAAAATACCGCCAGCTGATCAGCCGGCTCATGATGAGGACGAGGGAGACAATCGCCCAGAACGTCAGGCGCTGGCGCAATGGTCCGTACCATGACGGAAAATCGCCGGCGGCGGCGGCGCGCAGATCGCGCGCGAGCAGCCAGACAAGAACGCCGATCAAAAGGAGATATCGCCAGACCGGCGGCACGGAGAACGTCAAAAACCCCGTTGGCCAGATCGCAAACCAGGCGACAAGCGCGGCGATGACGCCGGGCAGGACCGGCCCCGGCCGCGGCCCGCGAAGCCCGGCG
>JBGTLL010000024.1:0-6749 GCA_041744115.1 Parvularculaceae bacterium
GATCTGCTTGCGACCGAGCCGCCCGCGGCCGTCGAAGCGGCGCCGGCGCCGGTCGCGGCCAGTTCCGAAGCGGTTGGCGCCGCGAAACCGGTCAAGGTGAAAATCGCAAAAACATTCCGCGACTGCGACTCGTGTCCGCTGATGGCGACCTTGCCCGGCGGCGCGTTCATGATGGGATCGCCAGCCAGCGAGCCCGGCCGCAACGCCTATGAAGGGCCGCAGCGCGAAGTGACAATCGGCAAGATTGCGATCGGCGTCCATGAGGTGACGGCCGATGAATGGAACGCCTGCGTCGCCGACGGGGCCTGCCCGCCAAAGCGCGCCCCAAATCGCGCCCCAAATCGCGCCGATGACACTGGAAAGCTGCCGGCGCTCGGCGTCTCCTGGCGCGAGGCGAACGTCTATGCGGACTGGCTGTCGAAGGAAACCGGACGCAAATACCGCCTGCCGACCGAAGCCGAAGGGGAATACGCCGCGCGCGCCGGCGCACCCGGCGCCTATTGGTGGGGCGACCGGTTTGACGCGTCGCGGATTTCAACCACAGCGGCGAGCGCCGTCGGTTCGTTCGAGGCCAACGCGTTCGGTCTCCACGACGTTCTCGGCAATGCGCGCGAATGGGTCGCCGATTGCTACGTCAACAATTTCGCAAAAGCGCCTACCGACGGCGCGGCGGTGACCGACGGCGATTGCGGCCGGCGGGTCATTCGCGGCGGCGCCTGGTCGAGTTCGCCGGTCGACATGCGCATCGCCAATCGCAGCCGCGTCGATGTCAATGTCCATGCCGGCTATATGGGCGTCCGGATGGCCGCCGAAACGAGGAAATAGACGCCCGAACGCAGGCTGCGGCGCCGGCTTGCGCCGACCTTCTTTGTCTGTAATCTCCCCGCGAAGTTCAAAACCGCGCTCGCAGCGCCAATAATGGAGAAAGACAATGGCCGTTGACGGCAAGTGGACGCTGAAAATCAAAACCCCGATGGGCGAACAGTCCGGCATGCTCGATCTGACCGCTGACGGCGGCAAGCTCACCGGCCAGATGTCCGGCAATATGGGAACGGTGCCGATCGAAAACGGCTCGGCCGACGGCGACGCCGTCAAATGGTCGGCGAAGGTCACCTCGCCGATGCCGATCACGCTTGAATTCGACGGCAAGGTCAGCGGCGACGCGCTGAACGGCAATGTGAAGCTCGGCGCTTTCGGCACCTCGACATTTACGGGCGCGCGCGCCTGACATTCATCCGCGCCGCGCGCTGATATCATGCGCTTCAGGCGTTTCCTGCACGGACTTCATCGCTGGCTCGGTCTTGCGCTGGCGGCGCAAATCGTCATCTGGATGACGAGCGGCGTCGTCATGAGCGTGTTGCCGATCGGCCATGTGAAGGGCGAGACCGCGGCGGCGATCAGCGCGCCGGTCGAACTGAAAGTCCAGAATTATTTCCCGCCTGCCGGCGTCATCGCCGAAGTCGACGGCGCGCAGCAGGTCGTCCTGAAGAAGTGGCTTGGCCGGGACGTCTATGTCGTCTCGGCCGCAAGCGGCAAGGCGATGTTCGACGCTGACACCGGCGAGCTCTTGTCGCCTATCCCCGAGGCGGCCGCGCGCCGCGCCGCGCGGTCGGATTTCGCCGGCGAAGGCGAGATCGAGAAAATTGCGATCATGACGGACCCGCCGCGGGAGTTCGGCGGGCCGGGGCCGGTCTGGCGCGCCGACTTTTCCGATAAGGATGAAACACGGCTCTATATTTCGGTTGAGACCGGCGACGTGGTTTCCCGCCGCAACCGGGTCTGGCGGTTTTACGATTTCTTCTGGATGCTGCACATCATGGACTATGACGAGCGGGACAATTTCAACAACCCGCTGATCCGCGCGTTTGCGATCACCGGCCTCGCGTTCGCGCTGTCGGGGCTGGGGCTGGTGATCATCCGCCTGCGGAGCGGCCGCTATCGCGACGACGCGCGGAAGCTGGGGCGCAAGTAAACCCCTCACCCAAAACCGTATAGAACGGTTTTGGCCTCTCCCAAGGGAGAGGCGGAGAACCCTGGCGCAAAGAGCAATATCTCGGATCTTTCGTCAGCATGACGGAACGAGGTTCGTGTCCCGAGGTTCGCGTCCAATGCGGACTGATTGCGCCCCGCTCTCGCCTCTCCCTTGGGAGAGGCCAGCGAGCAAAGCGAGCGGGTGAGGGTTCCGCTAAAAGGCGAGGTAGACCGGTTCGCCGGTGCGGGATTTCCCTTTCGAGGAGCCGCCGCCTTCGCTGTCTTTCGACTCGGCCTTGGCGACCGCGGTTTTCTTCGCCTGGTCGCACTCTTTCGGCCTGGCGGTCCGGTTGGGGACGCGCTCGCCGGCGACCGGTTTGACGCTGGCCGCGAGGTCGAAACCGACGAGGCCGAGAACCCGATCGAAAATCGCGACGGCCGTGCTGTCTTTTTCAGCCGCGTGCGCCGGGGCGCCGCCGACCCGGTGTGACGACGCGCCAAAGGAAGCTGCCTGCGCCGCGCCAGCAGCTAACGCGCCGACAGACAAGGCTGCCGCCAGCAAAAACGCTCTGAAAGGAAGTCGCATCTGGATTCTCCCAACCCGATAATGCCGCCGACGCGGGAGCGAAAGCAAGACCCGCCGGACCGAAATCCCGCCGCCCGCAAGCGCGCTCAACCAAACGTGAAATGACGAGTTGTTCCGTTAATTCAATGCCGTCAGCGGGTCGGAGAAAGGAATTCCGAGCGCTTCGGCGACCGCCTGATGCGTGACCATCCCGCGATGGACGTTAAGACCGTTCCGCAAGTGCTTGTTCCGCTTCAAGGCTTCAAGGCCGAGATCAGCCAGTTGCAGACCATAGGCAAGGGTCGCGTTATTGAGCGCATGCGACGAGGTGAGGGGGACGGCGCCCGGCATATTGGCGACGCAATAATGAACGACCCCATCGACGGTGTAGGTCGGCTCGGCGTGGGTCGTCGCCTTCGACGTCTCAAAGCAGCCGCCCTGGTCGATCGACACATCGACCAGCACCGCCCCCTGTTTCATGCCTTTCAGCATGTCGCGCGAGACCAGCTTCGGGGCCGAGGCGCCGGGGATCAAAACCGCGCCGACAACGACGTCGGCGGCGTCGGTTTCCTCGTCAAGCGCTTCGAAGGTCGAATAGCGGGTCTTCACGCGGCCGCCGAAAATATCGTCGAGATAGGCAAGTCGGCGCAGATTGCGGTCGAGAATGGTGACGTCGGCGCCAAGCCCGAGCGCCATCTTCGCCGAGTGCGTGCCGACAACGCCGCCGCCGATCACCAGAACCTTCGCCGGAAGCACGCCGGGAACGCCGCCCATCAACAGCCCGCGTCCGCCCTGCGGCGCGGTCAGCGCATAGGCCGCCGCCTGGATCGCGAGCCGGCCGGCGACCTCGCTCATCGGCGCCAGCAGCGGCAGGCCGCCATGCTCGTCGGTGACGGTTTCGTAGGCGACGCCGGTGACGCCGGATTTCAAAAGGCCCTTGGTCTGTTCGGGATCGGGCGCGAGGTGGAGATAGGTGTAAAGGATCTGGCCGTCGCGGAGCTGCGCATATTCAGAAGGCTGGGGCTCCTTCACTTTCACGATCATGTCGTTCCCGGCGAAGATCGCACGCGCATCGGGAGCGATCGATGCGCCAGCCGCCCTGTAATCCCCATCGGACGCCTTGATGCCAATGCCGGCGTTTGTTTCGACCATGACCTTGTGGCCGTGGGTCACATATTCCCGGACGGCCCCCGGGGTCATGCCGACACGAAATTCATTGTTCTTGATTTCTTTCGGGACCCCGACGCGCATCCGCTAATCTCCCAGGTTGCGAGTTCGCGCCCCTTTAGCAGATTATTGCGCCCCGCAAAATTGAAATTGGCAATCGAATCTGGGAACTGTTTCCCGCGGCTGGCCCGCCTCTTGCGTGGAATTCCCCATAAGCGCGTATCGGGCGAAAAGAACAGGCATCGGCGATGGGATTAACCTTGCGGCGCCAGAAAAGCGAAACGATCGATCCCGCCCTTGAGTCGGCGCGTCGCGAGCGTCTCGCCGCGAGGCTTCATTCCGTCAGCAAGCGAAGCGCCGCCGACACCGGCAGGATCGGCGGCGAATTCCGCGACAGCCGGCGGCAGTCCGCGTATCGGGTCGGTTCGGCGATGTTCGAACCCGGCCATGAGACGAGTTGCCGGGTTGACGATCACAGCTATTCGGGACTTCGTCTCGAAATGCTGAGCAGCGCGCCGTGCCCCGACGAGTTTGCGCTAACGATCCCGACCTTGCGCTTCATCGGTATTGTCCGCCGAGCCTGGCAGAACGAACGCCAGGTCGGCGTTGCGATCCTGCGCTGGAGAGACGCCGCCTGATCGCGATTAACATTGTCCGCCGCGAATTTTCAGAAAACTCGACGCTAATTGTCAGCCAGGATTAAATCCTGGCGAAACGCGGGACAGCGACACTCGGTGAGGGAAATTACATTCCCGGAAGAGTTCAGGAGTTGTCCGCCCATGCTGAATACCGATCGCGTCGCCATTCCGGCGCCCGTTGAGCTCCGCCTCAAACGCTCTGCCCAATTTGTCGACAACATCATGGACTTTGCGCGCGAGGATCTGATCGGCTTCAAGCGTCCGCTCGCCGCGACCTTCGCGTTCACCGCGCCGCTGGTGATGGCTTTCGTTTTTCAGGCCGGCGGCCTCGCGCATCTGCTGCAGGTCGGCGCCAGCTATCTGATCGTCGGGTTCGGAGGCCTTTATCTCGTCGGACGTCAGGCCTGGCCGGGCCTTGTCAGCGAATTCGAAGCGCGGACGATCGAGAAACGGCGCGCGGTCGCCGATCTGAAATGCGGATTCGGCGAACTTTCCTTCCTCAATCTGTCGCGCGCGCCGCGCTATTTCGAACATGCAAACGGCGTTCTTGTTTTCGCCGACGCCGGCGACTTCAAGACGCTGTTCTTCGCGGTCGAGAACGGCGATCGCGACGAACGCTGGAATCTTTTCATCAATGGCGAACTCGATCGCCGGGTGTGGCGGTGGTTGCGCCTGCCGGTCAGCCGCGACATCGTGAAATTCTCGACCGAGGCGTCAAAGCTCGCGCGCGATTGCCCTGACGCCCAACGCATTCGCTCGGTCGATGCCTGGGAAGCGATCCATCTGGCGCTCGGCGAGCCGCTCGACGGCGCAATCATCCACCGCCCGTTCGACGAGGTCGCCGACGCGGTCGAGCGGATGTTGTAGGCGGGGTGACGAAGGCCGTCCAACCCTTGAAGTCACCCTGACCAAAGTCAGGGTCCAGAGCGGCGGGCGTTCCCCGTCGCTCCAATCCCCGAATCACGCCTTCTGGCTTCGTACCCTGGTTCGCGCTAGATGACGCTCCATGGCGACGATCATCGACCTTGCGCGGGCGGCGCGGCACCCTGAAAAGCAGAACCGGCCCGACACGCCGGTTCAGCGCAAGCCCGAATGGATCCGCGTAAAGGCGCCGACGTCGAAGGGGTTCGCCGAAACGCTTGAGATCGTCCGCTCCAGGAACCTCCATACCGTCTGCCAGGAAGCGGCGTGTCCGAACATCGGCGAGTGCTGGTCGAAAAAGCACGCGACCATGATGATCATGGGCGACACCTGCACAAGGGCCTGCGCCTTCTGCAATGTGAAAACCGGCCTGCCGGGAGCGCTCGATCCGGTCGAACCCGAGAATGTCGCGATCGCGGTCGCCGAGATGGGGCTGGCGCATGTCGTCATCACCTCCGTCGACCGCGACGATCTCGTTGACGGCGGCGCATATCACTTCGCGAAGGTCGTTCGCGCCATCCGCGTGAAGAATCCAAAGACGACAATCGAAATCCTGACGCCCGACTTTCTGCGCAAGGACGGCGCCGCAGAGATCGTGATCGACTCAAAACCCGACGTCTTCAACCACAATCTCGAAACCGCGCCGCGGCTTTATCTTTCCATTCGTCCGGGCGCGCGCTATTTCCATTCGCTGCGCCTTCTGCAAAAGGTGAAAGAGCGCGATCCGGCGATGTTCACCAAGTCCGGGATCATGGTCGGGCTTGGCGAGACGCGCGAAGAGGTGATGCAGGTGATGGACGACATGCGGTCCGCCGAGGTCGATTTCATTACCATCGGCCAATATCTGCAGCCGACGAGAAAGCATGCCGCCGTCGCCCGGTTCGTCACGCCCGACGAATTCCGGTCCTATGAAACGATCGCGCGTTCGAAAGGTTTTCTGATGGTCGCCGCAAGCCCGCTGACGCGGTCCTCGCATCACGCGGGCGAGGACTTTGCACGGCTGAGGGCCGCGCGCGAGGCGCGGGGCTAAGATGGGGCGCATCCTGTACGATCTCGCTCTGGCGGATGAAGAGGTGCGCCCGAGTCCATGGTGCTGGATCGCCAAATTCGCGCTCCTTCACAAAGGTCTGCGGTTCGAGACCAAACCGGTCCCGTTCGCCGACAAGTCGAAATATCCGGACCCGGACTATGGGAAAGTGCCGGTTCTGGTCGAAGACGGCGAGATGGTGAAGGACAGTCCCGTCATCGTTCAGTGGCTCGACAAGAAATACCCGGCGATGCCACTGACAAAATCGGAAGGCGAGCGCGCCGCCGCGGCGTTCTGTTCGTCGTGGCTGGTTGCGGCGATTTATCCAGCGCTCGCGGCCATTCTGGTCCCCAAGCTCATCCATGCGGTCGCCGACGCCGACAAGGACTATTTCCGGGCGACGCGTGAGGCGCGGTTTGGCAAATCGATCGAGGCGCTGGAGGCGACGCCCGGCCGCGGC
>JBGTLL010000025.1:0-20376 GCA_041744115.1 Parvularculaceae bacterium
GCGCCGGCGTTTGGGCTGGCGGCGTTTCCGCGCTTTGCGCCGGCTCGCGCCACGGACGCGCAACCGCAACGCTCATCGAGCGCTGCTGATAGCCGTGAACGTCGCGCGGGATCGCCTCGATGCCGGTGGCGACGACTGATACGCGCACGCGCCCTTCAAGTTCCTGATTGAAGGTCGAGCCGACGATGATGTTGGCGTCGGGATCAACCTCGGCGCGGATGCGGTTCGCCGCCTCATCGACTTCAAACAGCTTCATGTCCATCGAACCGGTGATGTTGATGAGGACGCCTTTGGCGCCTTTCATCGACACTTCATCGAGCAGGGGGTTCGAGATCGCCGCTTCCGCCGCGTCGATCGCCCGCTTGTCGCCCGAAGCCTCGCCTGTCCCCATCATCGCCTTGCCCATTTCGCGCATGACGGTGCGGACGTCGTTGAAGTCGAGATTGATGAGGCCCGGCATCACCATCAGATCGGTGATGCCTCTGACGCCCGAATGCAGCACCTGGTCGGCGAGCGCGAAAGCTTCGGCGAAGGTCGTCTTTTCGTTGGCGATCGAGAACAGGTTCTGGTTCGGGATGATCAGCAAGGTATCGACATGCTCCTGCAGCGCGTCGATGCCGGCGAGCGCGATTTTCATCCGCCGCGCGCCTTCGAAATGGAACGGTTTCGTGACGACGCCGACGGTGAGAATGTCGCGTTCCTTCGCCGCCTTGGCGATCACGGGCGCGGCGCCGGTGCCGGTGCCGCCGCCCATGCCGGCGGTGATGAACAGCATGTGGGCGTTGCCGATCTGGGCGAGGATTTCGTCGAGCGTTTCTTCCGCCGCCGCGCAGCCGATTTCCGGCAGCGATCCGGCGCCGAGACCTTGCGTCGTGTGCGCGCCAAGCTGGATGCGCCGCTCCGCCTTCGAAAGGCCGAGCGCCTGCGCGTCGGTGTTCGCGACAATGAAATCGACGCCCTCAAGCCCTGAGTCGAGCATGTTGTTGACGGCGTTGCCGCCGGCCCCGCCGACGCCGATCACGGAGATGCGCGGCTTCAGTTCAGTCAGTTCCGGCACGCTGAGATTAAGTGGCATCGAACGGCTCCGCCCCACATGGTTAAGGTGATGTTAAACTTTCCTTCAGAACCGTTACCAAATGGTTAACGGCGGTTTCCTGACGCCGGTTTAGAGCGGGGCGCAATTAATCCGCATTGGACACGAACCTCGTTCCGTCATGCTGACGAAAGTCAGCATCCAGAGCCGCGAGGGAGTTCGCCATTCTGGACCCCGACTTGCGTCAGGCTGACGTCGTCCTCGATTCTGAGATATTGCTCTTTGCTCTAACTTGGCTTTCGGCCCTCGCTCAGACTATGGTTTTTCTCCGCGTGTTCGCGCGCCGTGTCATCCGAAATAACTTCTTTTTCCGAACCCATGGATCTATCCGGGCAATCGGCGGCCACGCGGCGCTTTTCGATGCGCCGGACCGCTTCATTTAAAAGCAGTCTGACCACCACGCGCATTCCCTGCTTGTTGTCGAGAGAATCGAGAGCCGCGCGCCATTCGTGATAGTGGCGCAGGAACGCTGACTTCCACACCTCGGAAGTCGGCCGGCGGTCGCTCCGCAATCGGAGATCGGCGAAGCGGCAAAGGGCGCGCCGCTGCTCGCACCATGGGGGTTCCAGTTCGCTCGAAAGCGGACAGCCGCATTCGTAGTCATTCGGCGACGCCTTGGGGTCGCCGGCTCGCCGTCTTGCGTCGGCAAGCCGTCGCGCCGCCAGCCGCTGTGCGTCGAGAATGGCGAACGTCTGCAGTTTTTCAGCCGCATCCGCCCTTTCCCAGGGCTTCTTGCTTTCGAACCGCAATTCTTCAAAGAGCGCATCGAACTCTCGTTCGATCGCGGGGAAGTCCGCAATGGCGACTTTTTTCATCACTCAACCTCTTCTCCAAAATTAAAACAAACGCGTCTGTCTCCGCGGAACCGAGATTCCCGAGAGTTCAAAATAAATGGAGAGGCAGCGCGGAACGCGGTCCGTCCATTGGTAGTAAAAACGAAGGACGCGCCGCGTCCCGCGCTTCCCCGGCAAGCGCGCGTATCGCCTTGCGAAGACGACCGCCTGCCGAGGGGTCCGGCGCTTTACGGTTCCGGCGGGCCCGACCGTAATCGGAAGAGTTGTGACCCTTCCTCAAAAGCCCGGGCTCTGCGGCCGGCATGGGTCCGACGCGTTTCCGTAACGCAACGCGTCGCGCCCAGCGCGCCAGGCCGGAACCATTGAAACGGTGATCAACGCCTCTCCCGCTCCGACTGAGGATGATCATAAGGGGTCCCCGGGGGGAGGGGGATAACTATGACCGGAAGGGGTCAAACCTGGTTAAGATTAACCGTATACGGATGAGTGGTTCAATTGAATCAAGGACTTGGCGGAGGCCGGCAAAGCCCGGAAGACGGTTAACCGCGGCGATCCCTGTCGCCTGCGACAACCCGCCGCAGTCGCGCAGGGAAATGGCGGCTTCGCCGGCCCTAAGCTTGTTGCTCCGCATACAGACGAACAGCCGCCCGCTTCCTTCTCCCCCTACTTTCAGGGGGAGAAGGTGGCGCGTAGCGCCGGATGAGGGGGCGGCGCCACAAGGCTCAACCAGTGATCCCGGCGCACCGCCCCCTCACCCCGACCCTCTCCCCCAAGCAGGGGGAGAGGGAGAAGAAAGCCTAGCGAAACGCGCGCTAATCTGGTGGCGCCTGGCCGCCCGCCGCCACTTCCCCGATTTTCTGCATGAACTCCATCCAGCCGAACGGATAATCCGAGACGTCGACCGCGCGGATGAAACCCGAATGGACGAGCGTCAGTTTCGTCTTGCCCCCTGCAACCGGCTCGAGCGTCCAAGTCACCTTCTGATCCGGCACCGAAGAATCGCCGCGCCAGTCCGGCCAGGTGATCGAGAGCTTCCGGTTTTCGACGAACTCCAGAATTTTCATCGGGGGCGGCTCGACTTTCTTGCCGTCGACTTCGTAGCTCAACCCGAAGCCATATTTGCCGCCGACCTTTGGCTCGACAACAGGCGCCGGCGCGCCGAACCATTTCTTGATCTGGTCCGGCGTAATCAGGGCGGCGAATACCTTTTCCGGCGGTGCTGAAATCATGATTTCCTGCCGAACCTCCGGGTTCGGATCGTCGAAATCCGGTCGATAAATGTTGCGCTCGCCCATCAGGTAAAAGGCGAGATTGCCGGTGTTCATCCGCCAGAGATCGTCGATCATCGCCTTGACGCGGACGCCTTCGGGGAGCGAGGAAAATTCGTGGCGGACGGTTATCTTCGACCCTTTGTCGCCTTCCGGCGCAATCTTCCATGTCACCGTGCTGTCGCGCTCCATCAGCCGCCAGGAATAGCTCAAACTCGCGACCGGGCCGAATTCCTTGATCGTCTGCGTCGCCTGCGCGCGCTTTTTCGTATCGGGCGTATATTTCCCCCAGAAGCGATAGGCGCCGCCGGCTTTCGGCTCGACCTCGGCGTGTTCGGCGAACCAGACCGCGAGCGCCTCGGGATCGGAGAGCGCCGCGAAGGCTTCTCCCTGCGAGGCGGGAAATGTGATCGGCACGGAATATTCGTATACGTAGGCGTCCATTTTCGTCTCCCTCAGTCGTCGGTGTTTTCAGGGTCAACGCTTTCAACAAAAATCTTGAGGTCGGACATCCGCGCCGCCCAGAACAGGCGATACGGCGCCAGCCAGCGGTCGACCCCCGCAAGGCCTGAAGGGTCGAGCGAATAGAAGCGCAGCTGCGCCTGGCGGCGCTCCCGGACGAGGCCCGCCCGCCTCAGGACGCGAACATGTCTTGCAATCGCCGGCCGGCTGACCGGAAACCGCCTCGCGATTTCACCCGCCCCAAGCTCGCCGCCCCGCAAATGATCGAGGATCGACCGCCGCGTCGGATCGGCAATGGCGTTAAAAGCGGACATTCGGGTCGCTCTATACGTAACCATATAGTTAAATAATAGATAAATCAGATGGTTGTCAAGGGTCATCTGCCCTGCGCATAAGACGTGAGCGCTCACGGAAACCAAGCTACGGTCCGCCGCCCTCGACCTCTCCGGGAGAATGCCATGCGCCTTTCCGCCGCCGCGTTCGCGATTGCGTTGATAATTCCGCCGGCAATGGCGGCTGAACCGCCCGCGCTGACGCCGGCCGCCGCCGCGGTCGTTGCCGGGATCGACGCGCGCCAGGGCCTGATCTCGGATCTTGCCGGGAAAATCTGGTCCTACGCCGAAGTCGGCTACAAGGAAGAGAAGTCGTCAAAACTCCTGCAGGATACTCTTCACGCGGAGGGTTTTTCGGTCGAACGCGGCGTCGCCGGCATTCCGACGGCGTTTGTCGCGAGCTGGGGCGACAGCGGCCCGGTGATCGGCGTTCTCGCGGAGTTCGACGCGCTCCCCGGCATCAATCAGGACGCGACGCCGGAACGCTCAGCCATCGCCGGCAAGGCCGCCGGTCACGCCTGCGGGCACAATCTCTTTGGCGCGGGTTCTGTCGGCGCCGCGATCGCGATCAAGGACTGGCTCCGGGAAACCAGAACGCCCGGGATCATCCGCCTTTATGGCGCGCCCGCGGAAGAAGGCGGCAGCGGCAAGGTCTACATGGTCCGCGAGGGCCTGTTCAAGGATGTCGATTTCGCGCTTCATTGGCATGCGGACGATGAAAATTCGGCGGAAGCGCGGACGAGCCTTGCCAATCGCTCGGCGAAATTCCGCTTCAAGGGCGTGTCCGCGCACGCCGCCGGCGCGCCCGAACGCGGGCGCTCCGCCCTCGACGGGGTTGAAGCGATGAACATGATGGCGAACATGATGCGCGAGCACGTGCCGCAGGACGCGCGCATTCATTACGTCATTACCGAGGGCGGCAATGCGCCGAATGTCGTCCCCGACGCAGCGGAAGTCTTCTATTATGTGAGGCATCCGGAGACGAGTGGCGTTGAAGAGATCTGGGCGCGGCTCGAAGACGCGGCGCGCGGTGCGGCGCTCGGCACGGCGACAAAAGTCGACTGGGAAGTCATTCACGGCAACAACCCGCTCCTCGTCAACGAGACGCTGGCAAAAATGATGCACGAAAAACTGACTTCGGTCGGCGGCGTCACCTACACAAAAGAAGAAGCCGCGTTCGCGAAAAAACTGTATGCGAGTTTCGATGCGCCCGACGCGGCGCTTGGCGACGAAGCCAGGATTACACCCTACGAGAAATCGCTGGGCTATGGCTCGACCGATGTCGGCGACGTGTCATTTGCGGTCCCGACCGTCGGCGTCAGAACCGCGACATGGGTGCCGGGGACGTCCGCGCACTCCTGGCAGGCGACAGCGGCGAGCGGCATGTCGATCGGGCACAAGGGCGCCGGCGTCGCGGCGAAAACGCTCGCCCTGGCGGCGATCGAGCTCTATCAGAACCAATCCTTGCGCGACGCCGCCCGGGCCGAGTTCGAAGCCGCGCGCGGCGAAAACTACAAATACAAATCCCTGCTCGGCGATCGGGACCCCCCGCTTGACTACCGGGATTGAGCGGGAATTGCCGATGACCACTTTCGCCGACATCAAGCAGCGCCTGCGCATTCCGGTGATCGGGGCGCCGATGTTCATCGTCTCCAACCCGAGGCTCGTGATCGCGCAATGCAAGGCGGGAATCGTCGGCTCGTTTCCGGCGCTGAACGCGCGGCCGCAGGAGGCGCTCGACGACTGGATCGTCGAGATCAGGGAAGCGCTTGCCGCGCACGATGCGGCGAACCCGGATTGCCCGTCGGCGCCGTTCGCGGTCAATCAGATTGTTCACCGGTCGAACGACCGGCTGGCGAAGGACATGGCTAGCTGCGTCCGGCACAAGGTTCCGATCGTCATCTGTTCGCTGGGCGCGCGCGAGGATGTTTATCAGGCGATCCACTCCTATGGCGGGCTTGTCCTCCATGATGTCATCAACAATTGGTTCGCGAAAAAGGCGATCGACAAGGGCGCGGACGGGTTGATCCCGGTCGCGGCCGGCGCCGGCGGTCATGCCGGCGTCATTTCGCCCTTCGCGCTCATTCAGGAAATTCGCGAATGGTTCGACGGGCCGATCGCGCTGTCCGGATCGATCGCGACCGGCGGCGCGGTCCTTGCCGCCGAAGCGATGGGCGCCGATTTTGGCTATATCGGCTCGCCGTTCGTCGCGACCGATGAAGCAAATGCCAGCGACGATTACAAGAATGCGATCGTTGCCTGCGCGGCCGGCGACATCGTCTACACGAGCCTTTTCACCGGCGTTCACGGCAATTATCTGAAGCCCTCGATCGTCGCCGCCGGCCTCGACCCGAACAATTTGCCGCAGAGCGATCCCTCAAAAATGGATTTCGGCTCCGGCGGCGCCAGCGCCGCGAAGGCCTGGAAGGACATCTGGGGCTGCGGACAGGGCATCGGCGCGGTCAAGACTCGCGGCCCCGTCAGCGCCTATGTCGACCGGCTCGCCCGCGAGTATGAAGCGGCAAGGCGGCGCCTCTCGGTCTGACCCGGCCGACTGACTGGGGAGGGAACTTTCCGGCGCCCGCGCCTGTTTTTCGGCCGGGCCCCCAAGCGACAACTGCCGCGCAGGGGCGATCGAAAGGCAGGTTTGCCCATGTCGTCATTTACCGCGTATCTGATCGGTTTCATCATCTTTATTGTCGGCCTTGGCCTTGCGGCGATGCTGCTCGGCGTCGCGACGGTCTGGATCGGCGTCGGCGCCGTCGTCCTGATCGGCATCGGCATTATCACGGCGGTCACCCGCACCAGGCCGAAAGATCTGCCCGAAAAATCCTGAGACGTTTCAACCCGCGCAAATTGCGCTAAAGGGTTCTCGCCGACACCGGCCGGGAATCCCTTATGCGAAAACGCCAGTGCAAGATTGTTGCGACCGTCGGACCGGCGAGCGCATCGCCGTCGATGCTGCGCCTGTTGCATGAGGCCGGCGTTGACGTCTTCAGACTGAATTTTTCGCACGGCGAACACGAAAAAATGACGCGGATCATGGAAGCGATCCGCGAGACCAGTCGCGAAGTCGGAACGCCGATCGCGGTCTTCGCCGATCTTCAGGGCCCGAAAATCCGCACCGGCGTTCTGAAAGGCGACGGGATCAATCTCAGATACGGCGGGACATACCGGCTCGTCCTCGCGGGATCGACCGACGATGACGACGTCATTCCGATACCGCATCAGGAAATCCTCAGCGTCTTGCGGCCGGGCGACATCCTGAAACTCGACGACGGCAAGCTGCAGATCACGATCGAAACCTTGAAGGGCGATCACATCCTAGCGCGCGCCGACACGCCCGGCCGCCTGACGAGCCGCAAGGGCGTCAACCTGCCGGGCCGCACCTTGCCGATTTCGGCGCTGACCGAAAAAGACCGTGGCGACCTTGCGCATGCGCTGAAGATCGGCGTCGATTATGTGGCGCTTTCCTTCGTGCAGCGCCCGCAGGACGTCGCCGAGGCGCGGGCGCTGATCGGCGACAAAGCGGGCGTCATTTCCAAGATCGAAAAGCCGTCGGCGGTCGACCAGCTTGACGCCATCATCGCGCTTTCGGACGCGCTGATGGTCGCGCGCGGCGATCTTGGCGTCGAACTCCCGCCCGAGGACGTTCCGAATATCCAGAGGCGGATCGTCCGCGCCTGCAGGAGGGCGGGCAAGCCGGTGATTGTCGCGACGCATATGCTGGAATCGATGGTCGAATCGATTGCGCCGACGCGCGCCGAGGCCTCGGACGTTTCGACCGCGGTCTTTCAGGGCGCCGACGCCGTCATGCTGTCGGCGGAGACCGCCGTCGGCCGTCATCCGCCGACCGCGGTTGCGATCATGGACCGCATCATCGCCGCCACGGAAAACGACCCTGAATGCGCGTCGTTCATTTCGCACGACGATCCGGATGCGGAGCATACGACCGCCGACGCGATCACATTGTCCGCTCGTCGCATCGCGGAAATCCTCGATTGCAGGCTCGCCGTCGCCTACACCAAGACCGGCTCGACGGCAAAGCGGCTGTCGCGCGACCGCCCGCATTGCATCATTCTCGCGGCGACGCCGAGCCCCGAGGTCGCCCAGCGGCTTGCCCTCTACTGGGGCGTTGCCCCGGTCATCACCGACGACATTTCGCATTACCAGGAGATGCTCGACAAAGCCGATTTGCTATCGCTGAAGCATGGCGCGAAGGACGGCGACCGCATCATCATTCTGGCGGGCTATCCGTTCGGACGGCCCGGCAAGACGAATACCTTGAAAATCAGCCGCATCGGCTCGATCGGCGAATAGGCGATGACCGGCGCACGCCCAGTCGATATTGCAACGCTTCACACCCGCGACTTCATCCGCCGCCACGCGGCGCCGCCAGCCGCAATCCTTGAAATCGGCGGCGGCGAAGGCGATCTGGCGTCCGCGCTCGGTCAAGACGGCTATCGCGTGACGATGATCGACAGCGCGCCGGACGCTATCGCCGCGGCCCGGAATAAGGGCGTCGATGCGCATGTCGCAACATGGCCGGATTTCGCCCTGGCGCCGGTCGATGTCGCGCTGTTCACGCGTTCGCTTCACCACATGCACGATCTCGATACAGCGCTGGCGGCGGCGCGCGACGTGATGACGGCGAACGGCTTGCTGCTGGTTGAAGATTTTGCGTTTGAGGAGGCCGATGATGCGACGATCAATGCCCTTGCCGGCCTTGCGCGGACGATTGTCGGGGACCGCCGGCTGGAGGGAAGTTCCTTTTTGAAAGACTTGCTGGCCGCAAACGACCCGATTGAAGTCTGGCGGGCGCCGGCGGACCATGAAATTCACGCAATCTCCGAAATCGAGCGTTCGGCGTCGCGTTTCTTTGACGGCATTTCAATCGAATTCGCGCCGTATTTCTACCGCTATTTGATCCCGGTGCTGCCGCAAACCGGCGAGAGCATGGCGCTTGTGAAGGAGGCTTTTGACCTTGAGGCGAGATTGATCGGCGACCGGCGCATCATCGCAATCGGCAGACGCATCATCGGTCGGCGCTGATTGAACCGGATAGACCGTCACACCCTTCCACGCATTAACGTCGCTCCATGGAACTCCCCGTCCGCCCGTTTTGTTTTCGTGCTGGAGGTTGTCGATTATGCGCATTGTCGAATGCAGCAGCAGTCAGATCTTGCTGGTCATCCCGGATAACACGGATTTGTGGGACCGGCTGGCGGTCGCGGCTGTCGATACGGCGCGGCGCGCCGTGGAAATCCGCCCGGCAAAAAGATCCCTCATGTCCAAAGTCCGCGCCGCGGTCAGCCGAAGAAAGCTTGCGTAATCGGGCTGCGTTCATCGGCGCTAAATTCGTCCTGTCCGAGTAGCCCTGGTTCCCCCGGATATTCCGTTCCCTGTTCGTTGATGTTGAATTGTCGCCCTACGGTTCAAGGTGAGGAACACTCATGCCCATCACGACGACCCCGATCGATTATTCTCATCAAGGCAACAGTCTTGAGGGTTTTTTGGCGATTGATCCGTCGGTATCGGGCAAGCGGCCGGCGGTTTTGGTTTCACATGCATGGGCAGGTCGCGGCGAAATCGAAGAGAAATATGCGATCCGCCTCGCCGAACTTGGCTATGCCGGATTTGCCCTCGACCTCTATGGGAAAGGCATTCTCGGCAAGACACAGACCGAGTGCCAGGCGCTGATGGCGCCGCTCGCGCAGAACCGGCCGCATCTGCAGGCGCGCCTCCTTCACATCATCGACGTCGTGAAGGCGTTGCCGGAAGTTGACCCTTCGAAGATCGTCGCCATGGGGTTTTGTTTCGGCGGCCTTTGCGTTCTCGATATCGCCCGAACCGGCGCCGATATCCGCGGCGTTGCATCCTTCCACGGACTGCTTTCCCCGCCGGGGAATACCAGCGGGAACAAGATCAAGGCGAAGGTCATCGCCTTTCACGGCTGGGACGATCCGATGGTGAAGCCGGACGACGTGAAGGCGCTTGGCGAGGAACTGACCGAAGCCGGCGCCGACTGGCAGATCCACGCCTATGGCGGAACCATGCACGCCTTCACCAATCCGGGGGCGAACGATCCGGCGTTCGGCACGGTCTACAATGAGCGCGCGGCGGAACGATCGTGGGCGTCGTTTAAGGTTTTCCTCGCGGAATGCTTCGCCTGAGGCGGGAGACTTCCGTATTATCCGTGCTGTCCGGCGCGCTCGCTCCTGTTCAGTTCCTTATTTCATGCCGGTCGTAGCGGTTTTGTCCGTATCATGCGGATTTTAGTTTTTAGGCCGAAAAGGGGGTTTGGTCGCGGTCGAAAGTCCCGCCGCCGGACACACATCGATGCGCAGCGCATGGCCGCCGCATCGGCGAAACAGACTTGTCAACATGCGCCGCGCGGAGCGCTTCCGCTCTGGCCCATTCAGCAGTGATATAACATAACGGGTCGCCGTTTTCAAGACTCCGGAAAATTGTATTTGCACGGAGGAATTCCCCGAAAAGGCGAACAGCGCGGCCATTCATCGACCGACCGGTCGATGAATCGGGGCTGCTGGCAAGCGGCCGGCAAACCGGGCCGGAATCGACTATGGCGGTGCGTTAGCGCGTGTTTCTGATGACTTGACATCAGCTTCATTGATGACCATGATGCTTCGCCATGCGCACCACGCTCACAATCGATGACGATCTGGCCGGCCTGCTTCAGGAGCGGGCCCGCCAGAGCGGCGCCTCGTTCAAGGAAACGGTGAACCGCGCGCTTCGCGCCGGCCTCGGCGAAACGGCGACCGCCAGGAGAAAGAAGGCGCCGAAGACGCGCACGCATTCCTTCGGACTCCGGCCCGGCATAGATCCCGACAAGCTCGGCCAGCTCGCCGACGAGCTCGAAGCAGAAGAATACGCGCGCAAAATAGTCAAGCATGATCCTGCCCGACGTCAACGTTCTCGTTCACGCCCATAACGAGGATTCCAGAAAACACGAATCCGCACGCAATTGGTGGAACGGATGTCTTTCCGGAACCGAAGGCGTGGGACTCGCGTGGGTGGCTATCCTCGGTTTCATCCGGATCACCACCAATCGGAGAATCTTTGCGCGTCCTTTTGCTGTTGAGGACGCCGCTGACAGTGTCGGATCGTGGTTGGATTTGCCCCACATCCATATCGCCGAACCGTCGGCGCGGCATTTCGAACGCCTGCGCGCCGAACTTGAGCGGCTGGGAACGGCCGGAAATCTGACGACGGACGCGCATCTTGCCGTTCTGGCGATGGAGCGCGGCTATGTCCTTTATTCGACGGACGCCGACTTTGCGCGGTTCAAGGGACTGCGATGGGTCAATCCGTGTACGTAGTAGGGCGGGTTGAGCGAAGCGATACCCGCCGCGACGCTGCGTGATGATTCATCCGCCTTCCAGTCCTGCGTAGCGCAAGCGCTCAAATGCCTTCGCCAGTTCGCGCGGCCGCAATGCGAGAAACAAGGCGACGACAACGATGACCGCCTGCGTCGCGAAGTCTCGCCATTCTAATGTCAGGTTCGGCTCGGGGAAGCGACCCCGTTCGGCTGTTTAAGAAAGCCAAGCTTGTGGCGAGCCTCGGGATATAGTTTACGAGATAGAAGCCGCCGATGAGAAAACCGCCGATTGCGACGAGATCGACAGCGCTGACCTGAATGGAAATCGCGGCTGGTCCAGAGACGATTTGGCGTACGCCCTACGGCGCCGTGAACCACGCGGCGACTCCGACGATCAACCAAGCACCCGCGCCGACAGTCATTTGGACAAGATATTCGCGCGTCGCATTGCTGACCTCATACCAGCTTGCGTTGTTTGTGACTCAATCGACGCTGGGGGCGGTCTCACCTCTCCCTTTGGGAGAGGTCGGATTTGCGAAGCAAATCCGGGTGAGGGTCCCGGACGGCGCGGCTTTGCGCACCGACGGGACCCTCATCCGGCGCTTCGCGCCACCTTCTCCCAGAGGGAGAAGGAATAACGCTTCAACGCCGCATGAGTTTCGATCAACGCAAGTTGGTATCAGGCAGAAAAAAGTACTGCACGACGCCGAATACGCTTCCGACAATGGCGGCCGCCGCCCACAATCTTACGATTAACACGCCGACAGCCTGAATTGCGGTCACGTGCTCCTCCCGCCGATCGCTGGCTTGCGGTGAATGGCGGGCATCGCTTCGCTCAGCCCGCTACAAGAATTGTGAATAATCGACCGGCTTCGTCCGATCGACGAATTTCTCCGCCTTCGGCATCGGGTATTTCAATCCGGTCGCGCAGTTGAAGAGCACGGCCCGATCGCCGCGGCGGACAAGCCCCTCTTTCAAGGATCGTCTGTAGGCGGCGTAGGTCGCGGCGCCTTCGGGGCAAAGCAGCAATCCCTCCTCCTTTGCCATCTCGCCTTGCGCGTCGAGAATGTCGTCGTCATCGACCGCCATGCAAAATCCGTCCGACTCGCGCACCGCGCGGATGATCAGGAAATCGCCGACCGCGACCGGCACGCGGATGCCGGCGGCGATCGTTCGCGCGTTCTCCCAGAGCGGGGCGTGCTCCTTTCCCTCCTGCCACGCCTTGACGATCGGCGCGCAACCCGAGGCCTGCACCGCGACCATCCGCGGACGCCTCGCGCCGATCCAGCCGATCGCTTCAAGTTCATCGAACGCCTTCCACATGCCGATGAGGCCGGTGCCGCCGCCGGTCGGATAGAAGATCACGTCCGGCAATACCCAACCCATCTGTTCGGCGAGTTCGAGTCCCATCGTCTTCTTGCCTTCGATGCGATAGGGCTCTTTCAGCGTCGAGACGTCGAACCAGCCGACTTTTTCCTTGCCGTCGGCGACGATCCTGCCGCAATCGTTGATGAGGCCGTTTACGCGCCACACATCGCCGCCTTGCAGCGCGATTTCTTCGACATTGACCGGCGGCGTGTCGTCCGGACAAAACACCGTCGCGCGCATTCCCGCCCGGCTGGCGTAGGCGGCGAGCGCCGCCCCGGCATTGCCATTGGTCGGCATCGCGAGGTGTTGGAGCCCGAATTCCTTCGCCATCGAGACCGCGAGCGCGAGGCCGCGCGCCTTGAACGAGCCGGTCGGCAGACGGCCTTCATCCTTCACAAGAATTTCACCGCCGCCAAGCAGTTTTTCGATGCGGGGCGTCCGGATCAACGGCGTCACCACTTCGCCGAGCGAGAGCCGGTTTTCGGCGCGCTCGACGGGGAGGAACTCAGCATAGCGCCAGAAGCCGTCGGTCCGCCGCGCCAGCGTCTCTTTCGACGACGCACGCCTGATCGCTTCAAGGTCATAGCGGACGAGCAGCGGCCGCCCGGCGTCGGACAGCCCGTGCACGCGCCCGGCGTCGTAACGCGCGCCGGTCAGCGAACATTCGAGATGGCTGACAAACGCGGTCACCCGGCCGGCTTGTCTTCGTCGCCGAGCTTGGCGCGCGCCGGTCCGAAATCCGGGTTGATCTCGAGCGCCGTCCGATAGGCTTCGCGCGCTTTCACCGCATCGTTCTTCGCTTCATGCGTCAGGCCGATATTGTACCAGGCGACATGCGACTTCGCGAGATCGTATTTCAGCGCCGATTGGTAATCCGCGATCGCGTCGTCATATCGCCGCATCAGGAAGTAGGCGTTGCCGCGATTGAGAAACGCTTCCGCCAGTTCGCCGTCGTCCTTGAGTGCGAGGTTGAAATCGTCGAGCGCCTCGTCGAGCTTTCCCTCGCGATTGAGGATGATGCCGCGATTGACACGCGTCGCGATCTTGTCGCGCTTCGTCAGGCTTGGGGTTTTCAACGCCGCATCGCATGCGGTTTCATCCGTCGACAATCCGTCGCGCGCCGATTCAAAACAGGCTTGGGCGTCGGTCGCGCCGAAAGTCGTCACCGACATCTGCGCGGATGACGCCGCAGGCCAAAGCAAAGCAAGCACAATCGCGATATTGGGGGTCTTCATAATTGCCTCCGCCGCAGTCACAAAGCGATGAGATCATACGCCGCGACCGTCCCTATGGCCAGCCGCACGTTGAGGCGCCGCCTCCTGGCGTCTAGGGTGCCGGGGACCCGAAAGGAATTTCCATGCTGAAATCGCGCGCAAGTATCGTCACCGGCTCGACCAGCGGCATCGGACTTGGTGTTGCGACGGCGTTCGCCGCCAGCGGCGCCGATGTGATGCTGAACGGTTTTGGCGACCCGGCGGAGATCGAAAAGACCCGCGCCGGCCTCGAAAGCCGGTATGGGGTCAACGTCTTTTACAACGGCGCCGACATGACGAAGCCGGACGAAATTCGCGGTCTCGTCGCCGCCGCCGATGACGCCTTCGGCAAGGTCGATCTCCTCGTCAACAACGCCGGTATCCAGCACGTGTCGCCGATCGAGGATTTCCCGGAAGACAAATGGGATGCGATCATCGCCATCAATCTGTCCGCGGCCTTCCACGCGACGAAGGCGGTCTTCCGCGGCATGAAGGAGCGCAAATTCGGACGCATCATCAATATCGCCTCCGCGCACGGTCTCGTCGCTTCGCCGTTCAAGTCGGCTTATGTCGCGGCCAAGCACGGCATTGTCGGCTTCACCAAGACAATTGCCCTCGAAGGCGCCGAATTCGGCGTCACCTGCAATGCGATCTGCCCCGGCTATGTGAGGACGCCGCTCGTCGACAAACAGATCCCCGACACCGCAAAAGCGCGCGGCATGTCGGAACAGGAAGTGATCCAGAAAATCATTCTCGAAGCGCAGCCGACAAAGAAATTCGTGACGGTCGAGGATGTCGGCGCCCTCGCCGTCTTTCTCGCCGGTCCCCATGCCGGTTCGATCACCGGCGCCGCGCACCAGATCGACGGCGGCTGGGTCGCGAAATAAGTGGCGGCGCGCAAGAAGATCAATCTCGCTCTGCAAGGCGGCGGCTCGCACGGCGCGGTCACTTGGGGCGTCATCGATCGGCTGCTTGAAGACGATCGGCTGGCAGTCGAGGCGATCTCGGGGTCGAGCGCGGGCGCGGTCAACGCGGCCGCCCTCGCCTACGGCCTTCACCTTGATGGCCCCGAGGGCGGGCGCGCGAAGCTCGATGAATTATGGGAGACGATCAGCCGCTTCGGCGCGCTTTATAGCCCCGTGCGGCGGACGCCCTATGACATAGCGGCGCGGAATTTCAACCTCGACAATTCGCTGTCCTACCAGATGTTCGACGCGTTCACCCGCATGTTTTCTCCCTACGAATTCAATCCGTTCGACATCAATCCGCTCAGGGACGTCTTGAAGCAATGCATCGACTTCGAAAGTCTGCGCGGGTGCAAGGTGGCGAAACTGTTCCTGTCGGCGACGAATGTGAAGTCCGGCAAGGGCCACGTTTTCGAGATGAAGGACATGAGCCTTGACGTGGTCCTCGCATCGGCCTGCCTGCCGTTCCTGTTCAAGGCCGTCGAGATCGGCGGCGAGCATTACTGGGACGGCGGCTATATGGGAAATCCGGTGCTCTACCCGTTCTTCTACACGGCGGAATCAAGCGACATCGTCATCGTTCACGTCAATCCGCTGGAGCGCGACGAGGTTCCGGTCAGCGCGCCGGAAATTTTCAATCGCATCAATGAAATCAGCTTCAACTCTTCGCTGCTCCGGGAACTTCGCGCCATCGAGTTCGTGCACAAGCTGCTCGACGGCGACTGGCTGAAGGACGAGTATCGGGGAAGACTGCGCAACATGCGCATCCACTCGATCAGAAGCGACCGGTCGCTGGCCGACATGACGGCGGCGAGCAAGTTCAGCGTCGATTGGGGTTTCCTTTCGGCGCTAAAGGCGCGCGGCCGCACGATCGCCGATACGTGGATCGCGGACAATTTCGAGCAAATCGGGGTTCATTCGTCCGTCGATATTCGCGGCATGTTCGCCTACGACAAGACCTCAAGTCATCCCGAATCGCTATTGCCGTCTTCGCCTTCGACGGCCGGGATCGCATAGCCGCCCGCAAACCAGCGATGCAGATCGACGTCGGCGCAGCGTTTGGAACAGAACGGGCGAAAGGCATGGGCGGCCGGTTTCTTGCAGATCGGGCAGGTTCCGGCGCTGGCGTCGTCAGGGGATTGAGGTTTCGGCGATGTCAAAGCTTCTCTCATCCGGTTTCAAATTGTCGCCGACCGCGAACCGGGCGCCGAACCGGTCTCTTAATCGCGCGAGCCAACGCTCTCGCCCTTCGAGATAGGTTGAGATATCCGGCGAGACAAGAAGCGTCAGGAATGCCGATCTCGACAGGCGCAGCCGGCCTTCCAGCGATGAAACGGCGGCTTTCGCCTGCCAGTCGAGGGTCAACTTGCGTCCCGGGCGCGGCCAACCTTCGCCTGCCAACGCGGTCGCCCTTTCCAGCAGCGAGGGTTCGCGCCTTGCCGCGGTCAGATCGTAAAGGCCGTCCGGCGCCAGTCGGCCGGCGCGGCGCCGATAGAGGTCGCGGTCGATATCGATCAGCAATTTTGTCAGCCTGCCGCGTTCGGCGGGCGAAGCGGGCGGCAGAAAATCGACGATGATCCGCCCGCCGATGGCCCGCCGCGACAACTCGCGGAAGAGGCGTTCGGCCGCGCGCCTGTTGACGCTTTCGTTGAGAGCGCCGCGGGAATTGTCGGCGACGGCGCCCATATCGATATCGACGGCGGTCAAGGCTTCGGTTTCATCGACGATCATTCGCGCGCCGCCGGGCAGAGCGACCTCGCGCCTCAGCGCATCTTCAATTTCGTCGGCAATTTTTGCCGCCGCGACGCTATTCTCGTCAGTTCGCGCGTCATAGCCGTTCCGGGAAAGCGCGTTCGCCGCATCGGGCCGGTCAACGACGATTTCGTTCGGGGCGAAGGCGGCGGCCTTTCGGGCAATCGCAACGGCGGCGTCGATCGGCGGCGACAGCACGCGAGGCGTTAATTCGCCCGCCGCATTCGCTTCAATTTCATTCTGTATCGTTGCGGATAGTTCCCGCCGCCAATCCGTCTCCACGAGCGCGCCCTTGCCGGGGAGCGCAGGCCTTCGTACACGGACGATCAGGCTCGCCCCTTCGACGGGCGGCACTTCCCCTTTTGCAAGAGAAAGAAACGCATCTTCCGGCGCGCCGATACCGACAAACGCGCCATTCAGGGGCTTTGCGATCGCCGTTATCCGGCCGAGGCATATGTCGCCGTCTTCAACGCTGCGCGGCAGGTTCTCATCGCCGCGCGCCCGACCGAACCAGAATTTGACGGCATGCGACTTGTCGAAAAGGGCCGCGCGCGTTTCAGCGGCGCCGCATTCGATGAAGAGGCGCCGCATCAGGCCGCCCTCCATCCCGCGCCCTTCAGCAAATTCGCTGTTTCATGAAGCGGCAGGCCGACGACATTCGAATACGAGCCGATAATGGCGATGACGTGCTTGGCGAACAGTCCCTGAATGGCGTAGCCGCCCGCTTTGCCGCGCCACTCCTCCGACAAGATATAGGCCTCGATTGACGCGGCATCGAGCCGATCGACCCTGACGCGCGTTTCGACGATGCGTTCGCGCTTGACGCCGGCAGGCCCCCATAGCGCGACGCCGGTATAGACGCGGTGCGCGCGCCCTGACAGCAGGCCAAGGCATGCGCGCGCTGTCTCCTCGTCGTTTGCTTTCGGAAGAATACGGCGTCCGCAGGCAGCCGCCGTGTCGGCGGCGAGAACGATCGCGTCTGGTTCTGTCAGAAAGACCGCGGCCGCCTTCGCATTCGCGACCCGCGCGACATAATCGCGAGGAAGTTCGCCAGCGTTGACCGATTCATCCGTTTCCGCGGCAATGATCGCATCGGGCGTAACGCCGATCTGGACCAGCAGCGCGAGCCGCCGCGGCGATGCGCTGGCGAGTACAAGGCGGGGGCCGGCGGCCATCGGCGTTTACTTGAAGCGGAACGTGATCCGGCCCTTGGTCAGATCATACGGCGTCATTTCGACAAGCACCTTGTCGCCCGCGAGAACGCGGATGCGGTTCTTGCGCATTTTGCCGGCGGTGTGCGCGATGATTTCGTGGCCCTGGTCGAGCTTCACGCGAAAGGTCGCGTTCGGAAGGAGTTCTTCGACGATCCCCTCAAATTCAAGCAGTTCTTCTTTAGCCATCAAGTCCTCGGTTCAGGCGATCCCCCCTCCTGCAGGGTCGCCCGGCCTCGGGCTCTTTTGCGGATCTCGGTGAGGCCGGAAAATGGTCGCGCCGCCAGCCGAAATCAAGGCTTTTCATGAAGGATCGGAAACCGGGCCTGAATGCGCCATCGAAGGTCATCCCGCACCGCCCGATAAGCTTCGAGCAGCGCCGCGCGTCCGCCGCGCGCGTCGCTCGGGTTGACGATCGGCCAGACCTCGATCCGGTCACGGGGCAAATAGCGCCCGACTTCCGCCGCCGCCTCCGGCGTCAGCGCGATGACGACATCGAATGAGCCGAGTTTGATGTCCCGCACGGCCTTCGGTTCGTAGTCGCCGAGCGACATGCCGATTTCCGCGAGGACGCTATCGACGAACGGGTCGAGGCCGCCTTCGTAGACGCCGGCGGAATCGACCTTGATCGCGCCGTTGGCTTCGTTCGCGAGAATGGCGGCCGCCATCGGCGAGCGGACCGAATTCAGATTGCAGACGAAAAGAACCGAATGGGTCATGAAGCGATCATCTCATGTGGAAACTGCAGATCAGCGTGAAAAGCCGGCGCGCGGTGTTGAAGTCGACATTGATCTTCTCGTTGAGGCGCTGACGGAGGATTTCCGACCCTTCATTGTGAAGCGAGCGGCGCGCCATATCGATGGTTTCGATCTGCGCCGGGGCGGATGTCCGGATGGCGTCGTAATAGCTTTCGCAGAGCAGGAAATAATCCTTGATGATCTTGCGGAACGGCGTCATCGACAGATGCACCTGCCCCAGCGCCTCGCCGCCGACGCGTCTTACATCGAAGACGAGCCGGTTTTCGACATTCGAAAGATAAAGCTCGAACGGCCCGCCGCCGCCGCCGACCGGCTCAAAAAAATTCTCTTGCAAGAGATCGTAGATTGCGACCTTGCGCTCGTGCTCGATATCGGCCGGCGCGCGCGCGAGACTGCGCCCGTCGAGATCGATGCGGACGATCTTCAATGCGTTGGCGCTGGCGTCGTCCCCGGTCATGGGTTCCCTGCCGATCTCCGCGCTGTTCCAGGGCGTCCGGCGATTAGAGCGAAGCGCAATTAATCCGCATTGGGCACGAACCTCGTTCCGTCATGCTGACGAAAGTCAGCATCCAGAGCCGCGAGGGACTTGCTCGCCATTCTGGACCCTGACTTGCGTCAGGGTGACGTCGTCCTCGATTCTGAGATATTGCTCTTTGCTCTAAATCGCAACATCTGCGCTTGCGGCCATCCTTCGAGACGCGCGAAGACGCGCTCTCAGGATGAGGCGGCGCTCTGTTTCAACCAATAATACTCCTCATCCTGAGGAGCCGCGTCCGTCACGCGGCGTCTCGAAGGATGCGCCGCGGGCGTATGACTGCGTAATTTCTCTCGCAGCTCAGCCGCCGTGCTCCGGCCGCGAGCGCGTCGCCCACGGCGCTGACATATCGGCCAGATGCGCATTGACGCTTTCGACGTCGAGCCTGATCGCCCCGCCGCCCGCGAAATCGAGCGTGACGACGCCGGCGCCGTCCGCCCCCGGTTCAAAGCGGATCGCCAGCAGCTCGACGACGCCGTCCTTGATGTCGGTGCGCAAATTCATCTGGCGGATCGCCAGCACGTCGTCGAAATGGCATCCGGCGCGAACGCGCGCAAACGGCCCGCGTTTGCGGTCCGCCGCGAATTCCCACACAAAACGGTTGGCGACGAACGCGAAGCGCCGCTCGCCTGGCGAATGCGCAAAATCGCCGATCCTGGCGACAGCATCCTGCAGCACGACAGAGATGATCTTAAGGTCATCGGCGTCCTCCGCCATCAATCGAAGCGGCCGATAATCGGCGATCCCGGTCATGGATGGTCTCACCCCTCGCCTTTCACGCGCTCGATCAGCGCGCCGCAATGGCTGAGCTTTTCTTCAAGCCGTTCAAAGCCGCGGTCAAGGTGATAGACGCGGTTGATGATGGTCTGGCCTTCAGCGCCGAGGCCCGCGAGGACGAGACTCATCGAGGCGCGAAGGTCCGTCGCCATCACCGGCGCTCCCTTGAGCCGCTTGACGCCGCGCACAGTCGCGATTTGTCCGTCCACGGAGATGTGCGCGCCCATCCGTGAAAGTTCCGGCGCATGCATGAAGCGGTTTTCGAAAATCGTTTCCTTGATCACCGAAACGCCGTCGGCCGCCGCCATCATCGCCATGAATTGCGCCTGCAAGTCCGTGAAAAATCCAGGCGAAGGCTGGGTCACGATGTTGACGGCGCGGCAACGCTCGGCCGTGCGCCGAACGCGAACGCCGCCCTCCTCCGCGGTGAGCTTCAGCCCCGCTTCCTCCAGCGCGCCGGCCGCCGCGC
>JBGTLL010000026.1:0-26090 GCA_041744115.1 Parvularculaceae bacterium
GCGGCGGCGCGGCGCGAAATCGCGTGTCTTCTCGCGATGAACGATGCGGACAATCCCGATATCGCCGCGCTGCTCGCAGACGCCGGACGGCGCGATCCGGTTGCCGCCGCTTTCATCGTCGCGCGAGCAATCGCCGGTCGCCCGGCGCAGGACGATGCGCTGCTCGATGACTGTCTCGCCTTGCTTCAAAAAGCGCGGTATCCGCGCGCCGGCCGATTGCAGACGGAAACGAAAAGTGCGGCGCGCGCGCACGGCGCCGCGGCGCCGGTCGACTGCCGGAAGGCGCTGCCTGCGGCAATTCTGTCGCCGCCGCTGTTGTCGAAGACGGAGCGTTTGTCGGCGGCGCCCGACATCACAATTTGCCGGGCCGCGATCGCGCCCGAAATTTGCGAGTACGTGATCGCGCATGCGGCGTCGCGGCTCGGCCCTTCGCTCGTCTACGATCCGGTGAACGGCGGCATGATGCGCGATCCGTTGCGGACATCAGCGACCGCAAGTCTCAGTCCGATCGATCAGGATCTCGCCCTGATCGCCTTGAACCGTCTGATCGCCAAGGCCGCGGACTGCCCCGAGGAACAGGGCGAATTCCTCAGCGTCCTCCATTATTCGCCCGGCCAGCAATACCGTCCGCATTTCGACTGCATCCCGGCCGGTCCCGACCTCGACCGCAGTGGGCAGCGGATAAAGACCGCGCTGCTCTTCCTCAACGATGACTATGAGGGCGGGGAGACCCATTTCCTGGCCCCGGATCTCAAAGTCAGGGGCGGCAGGGGCGACATTCTCGTGTTCTCGAATGTTAACGCGAACGGCGCGCCCGACAGATCCTCCCGCCATGCCGGCCTTGCGGTGACGGCTGGTGAAAAATGGCTTGGCTCGAAATGGTTTCGGG
Organism: Parvularculaceae bacterium; assembly: GCA_041744115.1. Lineage (GTDB taxonomy): Bacteria > Pseudomonadota > Alphaproteobacteria > Caulobacterales > Parvularculaceae > Amphiplicatus. The sequence goes on from JBGTLL010000026.1 coordinate 890, forward strand.
GAAAAAAATTCGAGTTTTAGGGCTTTTCTTCGATATAACATCGATATAACTTTACGCACCCGCTCGGGGCGCCGATCGGGCGGAGGACTGTCATGACCAACAAGAAAAACGACGCGGGCTCAGCGCACGATCACAACCATGGCGACAGCCGTGAAGCAATCGGCCTGACCAGAAACGAAAGCCTCGTCTGGGACGCGCTGATCGAGGGGCGCAGCCCGCTCAAGGCGTACGAAATACTGGATCGGCTGAAGGACAAGGGCGTTCGCGCGCCGATGACCGTCTATCGCGCGCTGGAAGGGCTCGAGCAGAAAGGCTTCATCCACAAGCTCGAAGGAACGTTTGTGCCTTGCAAGCATGACGGTCCGCATGAAGTACAGATTTTTCTGGTCTGCGAGAGTTGCGCCTCGGCGCGCGAAGTCGAACTCGAAAGCATCGAAACCGATCTGCAGCCGCTGCTCCGGCGGTCGTCGTTCCAGATGAAGACAGCGCGGCTAGAAGCGCGCGGCATTTGCGCCGACTGCCAGGCCGCGGCGTAAACGCCTGCGCTGCTGCGCCAGCCTGCCCGTCGGTGGTTTGATCGGCTTGAGGACGGCGAGCCGGAACCGCGAACGGCGGTCGTTCAGCCTTTGCTTTTTACGCTCTGCACTTGATGCAGCCGCATCAGATGCATATAGTGAGCCGCCGCCATCGGGAGACATCTCACATGCGCACGACACTCGACATCGACGACGACGTGCTTGAGGCCGCCAAGGGACTCGCGCGCCAGACGGACAGAACCGCCGGGGCGGTGCTGTCCGATCTCGCGCGCCGCGCGCTGACGACGACGCCTCCGGCGCCGCGCGGCAAGAAGGGAGAGAAAGGCGTCGGCGGCTTCATCCCCTTCAAGAGCCGCGGCGGCATCGTAACCAACGATCAGATCGACCGGCTGCGCGAAAGCGACTCCTATTAGGCGGGAGGACATGCCGCGCGCCCTCTTTGATGTGAACGTCCTGATTGCGTTGCTCGACGAACAGCATGTCGGCCACCGCGCGGCGACGGCGTGGTTCAGGCAGAATCTCGAAGCCGGATGGGCGTCTTGCCCGATCACCGAGAACGGGACGGCGCGGATCATGTCAGGCCCGGGCTACCCGAACCCGCTGCCGGTCGCCGAAGTGCTGTCACGTCTTGCGCAGGCGATGGATGGCGGCGACCATCGATTCTGGGCCGACGATGTCAGCATGACCGACCCGTCCATCTTCGACTTCGCGGGCCTGCTCGGTCCAAAGCAAATCACGGATCGATACCTGCTTGCGCTCGCGGTCAGGAACAAGGGCCGGTTGGTGACGTTCGACCAGGCCGTCAGGCCCACCGCCGTCGCCGGCGCTCAATCGAAGCATCTCGTTCAGCTTCGCGGCTGAGTGGAAATCGCAAGACCCTAAAGAAAGCCGCACAGTCATGAAGACGCCCAAGGCCGCCTCGAAAAAAGCAAAAGCGGCAACCTCCCCCTCCCAACTGATCGATGCGCGCATCAAGGCGCTCGGCGATTGGCGGGGCGAGACGCTTGCTCGGGTCCGAGGTCTCATCAAAGAGGCCGACCCCGAAGTCGTTGAGGAGGTGAAATGGCGAAAGCCGTCGAACGCGATGCTGGGCGTTCCGGTGTGGGAGCACGCCGGCATTCTCTGCACCGGTGAGACGTACAAGGACAAAGTGAAGCTGACCTTCGCCAGGGGCGCGGCGCTTGACGATCCGAAAGGCCTCTTCAACGCCAGCCTCGACGGCAATCAAAGGCGCGCCATCGATTTCCATGAGGGCGAAAGGATCGATGAAAAGGCGCTGCAGGCGCTCATACGCGCCGCCGTGTCGCTAAACACGTCGGCGCAAGCTGCCGCTCGCCCCGTCCGCTCAAAGAAGAAACCAAAGAGCGCTTGAGGAGCGTCTCCGAGGCCCTGATTCGGATGGCGCCGGAATCGTAGCGCTTGCCGGCGAGAAAATACGCAGGCCGGTGCTCAGCCGCCGGATTTGCTGACGCCGAACACGATTAGGATCAGCGCCGCCGCCATCAGCATCCAGCCGGGATGGCGACCGCGCGTCGCCCGGAAATTGAAAAACGCGCCGTACAAATAAGAACTGCCGACGAGGATGGCGGTCGCGAGTCTTGCGTCCTCGCCGAACCAGTTCGCAGCGGCGATCAGGGCAAGTCCGCCGAGGAACCAGTTGTATGTGCTGAACTGAAGGAGCGGCGGCACGAGCCTTCTGATCGGAGCCGAGACGCTCTTGTCCGCCCGAAAAAATTCCTCGAACGGTCTGACCATCAGCCGCTGCGTCAGAATGCCGTGAAAGACCGCGACCGAGCTTCCGATGACCCCGGCCATTGCGAGAGCTGCGTCGTGCGGATTCATGTCCATACACCTCTGTATGGAACAGATGGCGAAAAAATTGGCCGGAGTCAATACACTTGTGTATGGTGGAGCGATGGACGATCGCCTGACCAAAGCCGACTGGATCAGACACGGTCTCAAAACGCTGGCCGCCGCCGGACCCAACGGCTTGAAAGTTGGCCCGATGGCGACCCGGCTGAAGGTCTCTCGCGGCAGTTTTTATTGGCACTTCCGGGACATCGCCGATTTCCGGTCGCAACTGTTGCAAGCTTGGCAAGAGCGAACGACCGATGAGGTTATTCAAGAGCTCGAAGCCGGGAAGGCTGAACCCGACCGGCTGAAGCATCTTCTGAAACGGGCATTCACCACGAAGCCGAGGCTCGACCGGGCGATCAGGTCGTGGGCCGCGGAAGACAAGGATGTCGCCGCGATCGCGGCCTGCGTCGACGCCAGAAGGATCGCCTACATCGCAAAACTGCTGGTCGCGGCGGGCGTCGCAAGCCGGCGGGCGCGCGCTCGCGCGGCCTTTTTGTATTGGGCTTATCTCGGGCAGGCGTTGGTCAGGGATCCCCGCCATTCGACGATCTCGGCATTGGCCATGGACGACATCGGCGGCCTGTTTGAAAATTGAGCGTTGCGCCGGCGGGTCCAAAGCATTGACTGCGTCCGCGCCGGTCCTATTGTCCGCCGCGACGGCGGCCTCTTTGCCGCCGTTACGCGTGAAGCGGGAGAGACCGGCAGGCCGCAATGCCCGCCGGCGCCGAAGGAGCAACCGCCCCGGAAACTCTCAGGCAAAAGGACCGCGCGCGAGCTGAAGGCTGGAAAGCGAGAGGGCGTTCTGAACGCCCGATCCACCGAAGGAGTAACCCGGCGGCGCTTCCGTCCGGCGAAATCTCTCAGGTTCCGTGACAGCCGGGGTTGCCGCCGCGAATGGCGGCGCCTTGGCTCATGGAACTCGAAATGACCTCCGCCAATGCCGGCCTGAAACGCACTCCCCTTTACGATCTGCACGTGATGCTCGGCGCCAAGATGGTCGAGTTCGCCGGCTATGACATGCCGGTGCAATATCCGGACGGCGTCCTCAAGGAGCATCTCCACACGCGGTCGAAAGCCGGCCTCTTTGATGTGTCTCACATGGGGCAGGCGTTCCTGAAAACCACCAAGACGCTGATCGGCGACGCCGCCGCGCATATCGACATCGCCGATGCGATCGAGACGCTGGTCCCCGGCGAAATCCGCAAACTGAAGCATGGAGCGATGCGCTATTCTGTCCTTCTCAACGAGGAGGGCGGCATTCTCGACGATCTGATGGTGACTCGTCCGGTCATAGCGTCCGGCGACGGATCATTGTTTCTCGTCGTCAACGCCGCCTGCAAGGCGAAGGACTTCGCGCACATCGCAAAGCGGCTCGAAGGACGCGCCGCGCTGGCGGTGCTCGCCGATCGGGCCTTGCTCGCGCTGCAGGGCCCGGGCGCTGCATCCGTCATTGACGGCCTTTTCCCCGGCGCCGCGCGGCAGCCGTTCATGAGCATGCGCCCCGCTGAATGGAACGGAACCCAAGTCCTGCTGTCGCGCTGCGGCTATACGGGCGAGGACGGGTTTGAGATTTCGGTTCCGGCCGCCGACGCCGAACGCCTTGCGCGCGCCTTGCTGGACGACCCCGATGTTGCGCCGATCGGGCTGGGCGCCCGCGATTCGCTGCGCCTCGAAGCGGGGCTTTGCCTTTACGGACACGACCTCGACGAGACGACCTCGCCGGTCGAAGGCAATATCGCCTTCGCCATCGGCAAGCGCCGGCGCGAGGAAGGCGGCTTTCCTGGCGCCGCCAGGATCGCGCGCGAATTGAAGAGCGGGCCGTCGCGACTGCGCGTCGGGCTAAAACCCGAGAGCCGCGCCCCGGCGCGCGAGGGAGCCGAAATCGTCAGCCGGGACGGCGCAAAGATCGGTATCGTTACCTCTGGCGGTTTCGGGCCGACGCTCGGCGGGCCGCTCGCCATGGGCTATGTCGACGCCGCGCACTCCGCCGCCGGAACTTCCGTTCAGCTGATCGTTCGCGGCAAACCGCTGCCGGCGACCGTCGTCGAGATGCCTTTCGTTCCTCACAATTATTTTCGCGGACAGGGAGACCGGTCATGACCACGAAGTATACGAAAGACCATGAATGGGTGCGCATCGACGGCAAAGGCGCAACCATCGGCATCACCGTCCATGCGGCCGAACAGCTCGGCGACGTTGTCTTTGTCGAACTCCCAAGCGTCGGGAAAAAGTTCGTGAAGGGCGACGAGATGGCGGTCGTTGAATCGGTCAAGGCCGCGTCGGACGTCTTCGCGCCGATCTCCGGCGAGGTTGTCGCGATCAATCAGGCGATCGTCGATGATCCTTCGAGAGTGAACGCCGATCCCGCGGGCGAAGCTTGGTTTGTGCGGCTGCAGCCGCATTCGCCGTCGGAAGCGAACGATCTCCTCGACGAAGCGGCGTACAAGAAATTTTTGGGCGAACATTGATGGTGCGCGACCTTTCATCCGCTGCGGGACCCTTCTCCCTCTCCCCCTTCTTGGGGGGAGAGGGCCGGGGTGGGGGGGGCGCCAGTGTTCTGTCCCGCTGGCGCCCCCTCATCCGGCGCGAAGTTTATCCTCGGGCCGGCCTTTGGCCGGACCCGGGGGGGCCACCTTCTTCCCCTGAAGAAGGGGGAGAAGGAAGAATCGCCGGCGCCCCAAGCGAGACTGTCCAATGAGATATCTCCCTCTCTCCGCCGCCGACCGCCGCCAGATGCTCGCCGTCATCGGCGCCCGCGCGATCGACGATCTCTATGCCGACGTTCCGGCGTCCGCGCTCAACGCGACAATCGATCTTCCCGCCCACCAGGGCGAGCTTGAAGTCGAACGGATGATGGGCGCGATGGCGGCCAAGAACCGCGCGGCGGGCGCGGGGCCGTTCTTCGTCGGTTGCGGCGCCTACAAGCATCACGTGCCGGCGAGTGTCGATCACATCATCCAGCGCTCGGAGTTCTTGACATCCTACACGCCCTACCAGCCCGAGATCGCGCAAGGGACGCTGCAATATCTTTTCGAGTTCCAGACCCAGGTCGCGGCGCTCTTCGGCATGGAGGTCGCCAACGCTTCGATGTACGACGGCTCAACCGGGTGCGCCGAGGCCGCGCTGATGGCGCGGCGGGTGACGAAGCGTGGACGCGTCGTTCTTTCCGGCGCGCTGCATCCGCATTACGCGGCGGTGACGCGCACCAACAGCGAGCTTCTCGGCGACAAGGTCGTGCAGCTGCCGATCGATCCGGAAGCGCGCGAGGACCTTCTCGCCGCGATCGACGGCGACACCTCCTGCGTCATCGTTCAGAATCCGGACGTGTTCGGAAACCTCCGTGACCTGACGGCGCTATCGGCGGCCTGCCGCGACAAGGGCGTTCTTCTCGTCGCCGTCGTCACCGAAGCGATGTCCCTCGGCGCCGTCAAAAGCCCCGGCGAAATGGGGGCCGACATCGTCGTCGGCGAAGGCCAGTCGATCGGCAACGGCTTGAATTTCGGCGGCCCTTATGTCGGGCTTTTCGCAACGCGCGAGAAATACATGCGCCAAATGCCGGGACGGCTATGCGGACAGACGGTCGACGCCGACGGCAAGCGCGGCTTCGTGCTGACCCTATCGACCCGCGAGCAGCACATTCGCCGCGACAAGGCGACCTCGAATATTTGCACCAATTCGGGCCTTTGCGCGCTCGCCTTCACCGCGCACATGACGCTTCTCGGCGAGAAGGGACTTCGCCGCGTCGCGGCGCTCAATCATGAAGCGGCGTCGAAAACCGCCGATGCGCTTGCCGCCATCAAAGGCGTCGAGGTGCTGACGAAATCGTTCTTCAATGAATTCACGCTGCGCCTGCCGAAAAACGCCACGGGCGTTGTCGAGGCGCTCGCTGCTGACGGCGTACTCGGCGGCGTTCCCGGCGAACGCCTGTGGCCGCATGATCCGGCGGCGCATGATCTTCTCATTGTCGCCGCGACGGAGTGCGTGACGGACGCGGACATCGGCGCCTTTTCGAAATCGCTGACCAAAGTGCTCGCGCAATGACGATGAACCGGGAAGGCCGCCCGACGCGTGGCGAAGCGACAAACGCCGACATTGCCACCTTCACCGGCAATCGCGCGCTGCAGATCGAAGAATCGCTGATCTTCGAAAAAGACGCGTTTGCGGAAACCGGCGTCGATTTCCCGGCGCCGGCGTCAAAGACAGATCGCCTCGGCGCGATGAAACGGACCGCGCCGATCGGACTGCCGGGATTGTCCGAGCCTGAGGCGATGCGGCACTTCGTGCGGTTGAGCCAAAAGAACTACGCGATCGACATGGGGCCGTTTCCTTTGGGTTCGTGCACAATGAAGCACAATCCGCGGCTTAACGAGAAAATGGCGCGGCTGCCCGGCTTCGGCGACATTCACCCGTTGCAGCCGGTCTCGACGGTGCAGGGGGCGCTTGAGCTCATCGACACGCTCAGCGCCTGGCTGCTTGAACTGACCGCCATGCCCGCCGTCGCGATGTCGCCGAAGGCTGGCGCGCATGGCGAGCTGTGCGGCATGATGACGATCAAGGCGGCGCTTGAAGCGCGCGGCGAGGCGGCGCGGACGCGCGTTCTGGCGCCTGAATCCGCGCACGGAACAAACCCGGCGACGGCGGCGCAATGCGGCTTCACCGTCGACGATATCCCGGTGGACGAGACGGGCCGCATCGACCTTGCGGCGTTCCGGGAGAAGCTCAGGGACGATGTCGCCGGCATCATGGTGACCAACCCCAACACCTGCGGCCTTTTCGAGCGGGAGATTCGCGCGATCGCCGACGCGGTGCATGAAGCCGGCGGCTATTTCTATTGCGACGGCGCGAATTTCAACGCCATCGCCGGCAAGGTCCGGCCCGGCGATCTCGGCAACGACGCCATGCACATCAATTTGCACAAGCCTTTCTCGACGCCGCATGGCGGCGGCGGGCCGGGCGCCGGCCCGACCGTCTTTTCAGCGGCGCTCGCGCCGTTCGCGCCGATTCCTTTTGTCGTCAGGGAAGACGGAAAATTTCACCTCGTCGAAACGCGCCGCGCGGCAGAGGCGGAAGGCGACGCGCAAGCCGGCGGGCGCATCACCGCCTTCCACGGCCAGATGGGCATGTTCGTGCGCGCGCTCGCCTATATGCTCTCCCATGGCGGCGACGGCATCCGTCAGGCGTCGGAGGATGCGGTGCTGAACGCCAATTACATTCTGGCGCGATTGAAAGCCGAAATGTCGCCGGCATTCGACGGCTATTGCATGCATGAGTGCCTGTTTGACGACCGCTTCCTCGAAGGAACTGGCGTCGACACGCTCGACTTCGCCAAGGCGATGATCGACGAGGGCTTTCATCCGATGACGATGTATTTCCCGCTCGTCGTCCACGGCGCGATGCTGATCGAGCCGACGGAATCGGAATCGAAACAGGAGCTCGATCTTTTCTGCGACGCGCTCCTTGATCTTGCAAAAAAAGCGAAAGCCGGCGAGGCGGCGCGGTTCAAGGCGTCGCCGATGCTGGCGCCAAGGCGGCGGCTCGACGAAACCGCGGCGGCGCGAAAACCGGTTCTGCGGTGGACGCAGGGTGCGGCGCCAAAGGCGGCGGAATAATCACCACGCGCGTTCCTGCGCGACCGCGCTCCGTGAGCGCGCATCGAACAGCCGGTCGCCAATCCGCTTTGACGCATGAAGCAGCGGTCGCTCGACCAATGTATGCAGCGCGAACGCGGCGGCGATAGCGCTGGCGGCATAGGCGCCGATCAGCAGCAGGTTGTCGAATGGTCCGTCCGGAATCGAGATGCTGATCAGCTTGCCGACAACCAGAAACGCCGGGACGTGAATGAGATAGAGCGAATAGGACGCATCGCCCGTCTTCCTGAGCCAGCGCGGGGCGATGACGCCGCGCGTCTGTTCGAGAGCTGCGGCTCCATAGAGGATGAGCGCGAAGGGCGGCGCGAAAATCAGTGCGCGGAGGGCAAATTGGCCCATGACATCGGGATACAGACGATCCGCAAAGAACGCCGTCTCAGCCGCGAAAAGAAGAACGCCGCCGGCGAACGCCGGAAGGGCGAAACGCGTGACGCCGCGTCTCACCGCGACGGCGACCAGCGCGCCGAGGATGAATTCGTAGGTAAGCGGGCTAAAGACGACTTTCGTCCACGGATTAAGAGAGAACGCGTCCATGCGGAGCGCAATCAGCAGGATGACCGTCCACGCGCCAAGAAAAAAAAGGAGGTTCGCCTGTCTCCACAGAACGAAAACCGAAAACACGACGTAGAAATACATCTCGTGAACGAGCGTCCACCCGACCGGAACGAGAGGGTACCTCTCGTCGGGAAGGAGCAGGAATGTTTCGACCGGATTGGGGAAGGGCGTCGCCTCCGCAAAGAGGACCAGTTTGCCGGCGTAGAGCACGATCAGCAGCAAGGTCGCCGCCCAGTAGACGGGATAAATCCGCGCTGCGCGATTGAAGAGAAACCGCCGGGCCGGAGCGGGGCCGCGCGCGCCTGACAGCGCGACATGCGTCATCACGAAGCCGCTGATCAGGAAGAAAAGATCGACGCCGACAACGCCCATGTAGAGCCAGTGCGGGAGCAGCCCGCCCGCGCCGCCATAGTCGCCTTCCGCGCCCTTTACATGGGCAAAGAGAACCATCAGCGCGGCGACCCCGCGCAGCGCCTGGATGTTTTCGAGCCGCGCGTGCATGCAGCATCACTGCCAGCCGCGCACAAAGCCGGCAAGCGCAAGCAGGCAACGCCTGCATTGAAACGCCGCCGCCAACAATTTTTTCACCATTTCGGCCCCTGTTGATAACGGGGCGGGCGCACCTGATATCCTGCTCTGGAATTTGGAAAACGGCGACCATGACGATCCTCACCGCGATCGGCCTCATGAGCGGCACCTCGCTTGACGGGATTGACGCCGTCATTTTGAAGACCGACGGCGAAAACTTCATCGAAGCGGGGCAGGCGCATTTCGTCCCTTACGATCGCGATCTGAAAGTCTTTGTCCGGCGCGCGATCAAGGCGGCGCTCGAAGGCCGGGACGGCGCCGCCGATATCGGCAAGGCCGCGGGCGAAGTAACGGCGGCGCATGCTGTCGCGGTCGCCGAACTGCTCGACAAGGCGGGATTGAAGCGGACCGCGATCGACGTCATCGGCTTTCACGGCCAGACCATCCTGCATCGGCCAAAACGGTCGCCGGAAAGCGTCGGGCGCACCTGGCAGATCGGCGATGGAAAAGCGCTCGCCGACGAAACGCGGATCGATGTCGTCGCCGATTTCCGCGGCAACGATGTCGGCGAAGGCGGCGAGGGCGCGCCGTTCGCGCCGATCTATCACGCGGCGCTCGCCCGCGCGCTCAAACGCGAACATGCCGTCGGCGTCCTTAATCTCGGCGGTGTTTCGAACATCACTTATGTGCCGCGCGGCGGCGGCGATCTCGATCTCGTCGCCTTCGACTGCGGTCCGGGCAATGGGTTGGTCGATCAATGGATGGAATTGAAGACCGGCGAAGCGATGGACAAAGACGGCGCGCTCGCGCGCTCGGGACAAGTACACTCTGATATCTTGCGCCTTATGCTGCTGAACCCCTATATCCGGCGCAAGCCGCCGAAATCGCTCGACCGCTATGATTTCAAGATCGACCCCGTGCTCGACCTTTCGGCGGCGGACGGCGCTGCGACCCTGACGGCGTTCACCGCCGCCTGCGTGCGCGCGTCCGCGGCGCACCTTCCCGAAGAACCCGCCGAATGGATCGTCGCCGGCGGCGGCCGGCGAAACCCCGCGATGATGGAGGCGCTCGCAAAAGCGCTGGGCGCCGCGGTGCATGCCGCCGAGGCGGTCGGCTGGCGCGGCGATGATCTGGAAGCGGAATGTTTTGCTTATCTCGCCGTGCGGTCGCTCAGGAAGCTGCCGCTCAGTTTTCCGAAAACGACGAGGGTCCCGCGCCCGATGCGGGGCGGCGTCTTTCACCGCGCGCCCGCATAGGGCGAATCGGCGGACGGCGATTTTCCGCTGGCCCCGCCGGGGCGGCTCCTGCTATCCCGCGCCTACGATGAAGCCGCCGCGACGGGAGAGGAAAGGCCGATGGAACAGATCCGCGCCGAAATCGAGCGCTCCTTCGAGCTGTTCCTGGCGTTTTTGCCGAATGTGCTCGGCGCGCTCGGCCTTGCCGCGCTCGGCCTCGTGCTGGCGCGGTTTGTTTCCGAGTTCGTCAGAAAGCGGGTCGACAAATCGAAGATCGGGATAGCGGCCAATCGCGACGCGCTCGGTCCGGGAAGCCCTTCGCTCGGCAAATCGCTGAGCTCGGCGGTGTTCTGGTTCATTCTCCTGCTCTTTATTCCGCCGATCCTGACGACGCTCGGCCTTGCCGAGACCCTCGCGCCCTTGAACAGCATGCTGACGACGGTGCTTGAATATCTGCCGCGCGTCGCGGCGGCCGCCTTCATCATTGTCATCGGCTATCTGATCGCGATGGTCGCGCGCCGGGCCGTGCAAAGTCTCCTCGCGGCGGCGCCGATCGATCACGCCGCCAAGCGCGCCGAAATCGGCGATCTGATCAAAGGCACGGAGATCGCCAACGCCGCGGGACTGATCGTCTTTGCGCTGATCCTTATACCGGCGGCGATTGCAGGACTCGACGCGCTGTCGATCCAGTCGATCACCGAGCCTGCGACCCGCATGCTGCAAACGATGCTCGACGCCATCCCGAACATCATCGCCGCGGTGATCGTCTTGTCGCTGTTCACGCTGTTTGCGCGCGCGCTTCGCGCTTTCACGATCTCGTTCCTGACCGGCATGGGCTTTGACAATTTCTGGCGCCAGCTCGGCATCGTGATCGACCATCGCGATTCGCCAGAGATCCGGTCGCCGGCGAGAGCCTATAGCATCACGCCGACGGTTGTCGTCGCCAACATCGCGATGGCGGCGATGCTGATCGTCGGCGCGATCACGGCGGCCCAGCAGCTCAATATCGAGCCGGTGTCGACGGCGCTCAGCCAGATCCTCGCGGTCGGCGGCCAGATCCTCCTCGGGTCGATTGTCATCATCGCCGGCATTCCGGTCAGCCGTTTTGTGTCGAACATGATCCGCCGCTCCGACGACGCGCGCTCTGAACTGGTCGCGACCGCGGTGCAATGGGGCATTCTCGTCCTTGTCACCGCGATCGGCATCCGCGAAATGGGCCTCGGCGAGGACATCATTTTCGCCGGATTTGTCCTCATCCTCGGCGCCGCCGCGTTGGCGGCCGCGCTCGCCTTCGGCATCGGCGGGCGCGGCGCTGCAGCGCGCTTTCTCGAGCGGCTTGACAGGCGCCCGGAAGAATAGGCGTCAAAGCGCCTTGATCAGCGTCCGGTCTCCAAGTCAAATGCGCCTCGGCTTGGCCAGTGGGGGGCTTGGCCAGTGGGGGGCTTGGCCGGTGGGGATAGTCCAGTCATGAAAATCGGGGTGTCGGGCCACCGTCGGCGCGAGGGCGCGGACTGGACCTGGGTCCGCGGGAAAATGGCCGAGGAAATCGTCCGCGCAAGGAATGTCACGGGATACACATCGCTTGCGCCCGGCGCCGACCAGATCTTCGCCGACATCGTCCTTGGCGCCGGCAAGCCGCTGGTCGCGGTCGTTCCGGTCTGCCGCGGGCGGATCGAGCTTGAAGACGGCGCAAGAGCCGATTTCGACCGCTTCTGCGTACAGGCGGCAAAGGTCATCCGCGTCGAGGGCGCAACGCCGGACGACGCGTTCTACAAGACGGGCAAGCGCGTCGCCGACGCCGTCGATCAGATGATCTTCGTCTGGGACGGCGCCCCCGCGCGAGGTCCCGGCGGCACAGCCGAAGTCGTCGCCTATGCAAGATCGCGCCGCAAGCGCGGGCTGATCCTCGATCCGATCCGGCTGACCGTCAGGGATCTTGACGCAGAGGACCGGTGATCCGGGATTGCGGGACCCGCGCAGCAATCACGGATCACCCCGGATTCGCGCGCCGCGGCCGATCCAGTCAACGCGCGAATCCACGAGCCGCCGGCGGACGCCCGCTGACGGCGGCTCCATTCCAAGGCCTATTCCGTTGCTGGCGTATCTGCGGCGGGCGCCTCCGGCGCCAGCATCGAGGCGTGATCGACGATATAGCGCCAGCCGTCGCCGGTCTTCACCGAAACGTCCAGATATCGGCCATTCCAGGAGACCGGCTCGCCGCCGCCGACGGGCGTCGCCGCCATTGTCCATAGCCCCCAGGCGGCATGGCTCTTCTTGTCCGGCGCATGTTCGCCCTTGCGGTCGAGCGAGGCGGTAAATCCGTCATAGGCGTCGAAAAACTGCTTCCAGGCCGCCGCAATCTCGGCGCGGCCTTTCTGGACGCCGCCGGACGGATCGTAGCTGTCGGCGTCGTCAGTATAGAGAGCGGCCAGCGCATCGGCGTCTTCCGCGACGACGGCAGCGACGAAAGCTTCGGCAAGCGCCTCCGCCGAGGATTGAGCGATGGCCGGCGTCGCGCCGGCGGCGCTTAACGCCAGTGCGCCAATTAGAGCATATTTCATGGGTTTCCCTCCGGTTCCAATGCAGGATGTTCGACTGACGCAAACGTTGTAAAATGCAACAGGAGGGCGAGCCTAGGCCGGGCGACGGCGGGCTGCAAATTGCCAAAAAGAAATGGTCGCGGCATTTCCGGGCAGGCGCCGGACATTACAAAACCCTTGCAATCAGCGGGCCTCGGGTCCATATGTGCGGTCGAACCAATGATTTTGGGCCGGTCTAATAGGCCTCTGATCCAAGCTTTTTACCTCCTCCAAAACATCGGTTTCTTTGGATTGGCGTTTACAGCGCCGGTCCGCCTTCGCCATGTCTGAAAAGGAGATGAAATGGCTTCTGGAAAAGTGAAATGGTACAATTCGCAAAAGGGCTACGGGTTTATTGCGCCGGATGACGGCGGAAAAGACGTGTTTGTCCATGCGACGGCTCTTGAGGCGGCGGGTATCCGCAGCTTGGCCGACGGTCAGTCAGTCAACTTCGAGTTGACGCAGGACCGCGGCAAGTCTTCGGCGACGAACCTCAAAGTCGCCTGACCGGCTTAACGCCTGAACGGGGGAGCGCGGGCCAAAGCTCGCGCTCCCTTTTTATTACCCCAAGGGGACGCGCCGATGGCTATCGACGATCACCGCTTTCATCTCGGCCAGACAGTCCGGATTGCCGAAGGCTTCGGCTACACGCGGGTCCAGAATGCGACCTACAAGATCGTCGCGCTGCTGCCGTCCAACGGGTCGCACTACCAATACAAGGTCAGAAATTCCGGCGAGATGTTCGATCGGACGGTTCGTGAAAACGAACTGACTGTCATCCGGGTGCAATGATGGCCTCGAGAAAGGACAATATGAACGTCAACTCACCAGGCCGGCCATCGCCGGCGGGGCGCAAACTCGAGCGCGAACGCGCGCAGACGGCCGGGATGGCCGAATTGCGTCAGGCGGCCGAAAAGCAGCGCGAAAAATCGGCGCGCCTCAAACAGCTTCGTCTCGATCATGAAGCCGCGGCGCCGAAAACGGACCCCGCGCCCGCCCGCAAGGCGCCGCAAAGCAGCCTCAACCTCGCGCAAACGCAGCGCAGCAAGAAAAGCTGAAGCTTCGTCGTCGTGGCCCGTCAGTAACGGGCTTTCCTCGGGGCCGTTGCGCCCCGCGCGTCGGCGCGATCAGCCATTTCCAGGCGATAATCCCGCAGTTCGGCCTGCGCGCGATCGACATCGCGCACGAGGTCGTCAATGGCGCCGCGCACCCTGTCGCGCCGCTCATGCAGCGACTTCAAAGCGGCGAGTTGATCGAGACGCTCAAGGTGCGGCGTCGCCGGCGAGATGAGGGCGGATTCCGCATTGGCAATGCCATGTTCAATGCTGTCGAGATCGGCATGCGCATTCGCAAGCGCGCGCGACGCCGCGTCATAGCGTGAGGCAAGGCCGTAGAGCGTCAGACCCTTTTCATAGGCGCTGACGAAAGCGGCTTCGTTGCGGCTGGCGCAGGCGCCGGCGTAGCGGCCGCCGCGAGATCCAAAGTCAAAGCCATTGGCCGGCCGGCAGAACTGATCGAGACCGTCTTCGCGTCCGGCGAGATAGGCTTCCATATCGGGGGTCACTTTCGCCTTGTCGGCGCACGCCATGCGGCGCGACCCGATGGCGGAGGCGTCCGCGCCTCTCGAGCCGTCCTCATAGCCGATGGCGCGCCAGTCCGCATACAGACATTCCTTCTTCGACATTCCACCGGCGCACCCGGCAAGGGCGAAGAAAAGAATCCCAAGGATGAAGCGAAGCATCTTGTACCCCCGGAACGAGCCATGGGTTGACCTTGGCGGATCGCGGTTAAAGCGGCGCTTCGCCGATCCTTCTGGTTGAAGGGCCAAGGCCAAGGGTTTGTTAAGGAGGCTTGGCCGGGCGCGGTCGAACGCGCTAGGCTCATTCGAGAACGGCGGAGACAGGCGGACCAAGCGTGCCGGTAAATTACCGATTTCCTGCGATCCGCCCGGACGTTCCCGCGCCGGCGCTGTGGGCTGGTTACCTCGATGAGGCTTACGCCAATCGCCGGTTCACGAACTTCGGTCCATTGTCGCGTCGGCTCGAAGCGGCATTTGCGGATAAATGGGGCGGCGCGGAGACCGTATGCGTCGCCGCGTCGAGCGCAACCGCGGCGCTCGCCGCGCCGCTGATCGCTGAGGGGATCGAGGGAACCGTTCTGCTGCCTGCATTCACGTTTCCGGCGACGTTGGCCGCCGTCAAAATGGCCGGCGCAGTTCCTGTTCTCATTGACGTTGACGCCTCCGAATGGACCATCGCCCCGGACGCCCTCGAAAATGCCATGCGCGACGTCGAAGTAAACGCGATCATTCTGCTTGCGCCGTTCGGACTGAAACGCGATTTCTCAACGCATATCCGGATCGCGGCGCGATTCGGCGCCAAAGTGATCATCGACAATGCGGCGGGCCTGGGCGTCGATCGCGCCTATCCCGAGGCTGACGCGTCTGTGTTTGAAGCTTATTCTCTTCATGCGACGAAGCCGTTCGCGATCGGCGAGGGAGGAATGATATTCGCTCACGCCTCGCGCGGTGATGTCTTGCGGAGCGCGTTGAACTTCGGTCTCGCCACCTGGACTCGCACGGACGGGCCTCATTGGGGCGTCAATGGAAAGCTTTCTGAATTGCACGCCGCGATCGGGCTCGCCGCGCTGCACAGGTACGACGACCGGATCGAGCGTCGACGTTCGATGGCGCGGGCCTATATGTCCAGAATCGCTCCGGTCACGGAAGTCGTTGCTTCCACAGACGCGAACGCTTCGGTCTGGCAGGTTTTTCCGGCGCTGATGCCCGATAGCCGCAGCGCCGATCGGTGCATCGAGGCGGCGCGGACACGCGGCATGGAGGTGCGCCGCTATTATTTCCCGTCGCTTCAACGTCTTGCGGTCGCGCGCAGCATTGGCGATTGCGAGGTGGCGGCAAGCCTTGCCGATCGCATGTGTTGTTTTCCGATTTACGCCGAGACTGATGAATACGAACGGGAACAGATGGTTGAAATTTTCGAGGCGTCGATTCGCGCCGGCGTCGCGGCCTGAATCCTGAAGGGACGCATTGATGATGCCGCGGCTCGAATTCCGGATGCCGATGTCGCCTTCGGCGGGCTTTTACCGTCAGGCGCGATTGTTCCGGTTTGCGCTCGACCGTCTCGGCGGCGACTACGAGAAAGCGCTGTTGACGGTAACCGTCGGCGACAATCCGGATATGGAGGCGGTCATGCGCGAGAACACATGGAGTAAAGATCGAAACGTTCGCTGGTTGCCGGTGCCTCGTGCAATTTTTGACGAGTTCGGCATCCACGGGACCGCGGATTACCGTTACATTCCCGCCAGCGATGCCGACATCGTCCTGATGGTCGATGCGGACACGGTGCTCGTCCGCCCCATTGATGATCTGCTGGATCGCATCGATGCGGACGCCGCCGTACTCTACGGCCACATGGCGCACTATCCGCCGACCGATCTGACTTTGACTTGCGGTCTCGTTGACGCCGAAGGGCGGTTTTGGGCGGCGCTGTTCAATCACTTTGGGATCAAAGATTTGGTCGCGGTTCACCCGTATTCGATGGATGTTGGCGGGGTGCACGGCCTCGCGCCGCCCTACTTCAATCTCGGATTCCTGGCGATGACGCAGTCCGCGCTCGCTTATCTCCGCGCCAATGTATTTGACGTGCAACGTGAGCTGATGGCTGTCTTTCCCACGCACATGCGCTGCCAGTTCGCCGTCACGATCATCGGCCTCAAATACCTCGATCGCCTCGAATGCCTGGGCGCGCAGTACAATCTTGCCAACGACGATGTGCACTTTCGCGCGAACAGGGTGACCGCGGCCGACGCCCGGCTCATCCATTACCTGCGGGAGACCGAGTTTCTCAGGATGACTTTTCTCGACCCGGACAAGATTGAAGAGACCATTCAACGCAGTTACGTCAACGCCGCCAGCAAGCTGGTCGCCGGTATCGTTGCGGATTATTCCGAAGCCCTCAAGAGCGGCAATGCGTAGGAACGAGCATGAACGAAACATTCGAAAACGGATGGAACGCTGATTTCTTGCCGCGCGACATTCTGGTCAAGCTCGGCTTCAGGTCGCTTGGGCGTGACGTCTTGATCCATTCGACGTGTGTGGTGAGGAATTGCGGCGGAATTGCGCTTGGAGACAACGTGCGGATCGACCCTTTTACCATTGTCAGCGTCGGCGGCGGCCTGACGATTGGTCCTTACACCCACATTGCGGGCCATTGCCTGATCACCGGCGCCGAGCCGGTCGAGATCGGCGCGTTTTCCGGTCTCTCTCACGGCGGCAAGATTTTCTCATCGACGACGGATTTCAATGGCGGGGGCGTCGCTCCGCCAACGGCGCCGGCGGAATTCCGTTGTGATATCTCAATTCCGGTGCGCCTCGGCCGGCATGCATTGATCGGCGCCAATTCCGTCGTGCTTCCGGGCGCCGAGATCGGTGACGGCGCGGCTTTTGGCGCGCTGTCGCTTATTCGCGGGGCGCACGACGCGTGGACGCTGAACGCCGGTTCGCCCGCAAAACGGATCGGTTCCCGCAATCGCGAAAGCATTCTCAGCGCGGAACGAAAGGTTCTCGCCGCCAATCCCGCGGCGTAAGCCGGTCAGCCCATCCGCCCGGCTCTTCCCGCCAGAAACCGCCGCGCGAGAAATTCCGGCGTTGCGTCGAGGAGGCCTTCGGAAATGAACGGCGTCTGCGAAAAATGCGCGAGCGCGAATTTCCCCGCGAACGCGGCTGCAAGCGCCGCGCCGACGCGGCGCGTTGCGTCGAACTTGGTGATGATGATGCGCCGCGCGCCAAACTCCCGGAACGCCGCCGCCCAGTCCTTGTATTCTTCCGCGTCGCCGCTCGCGGGAAGGACCAGCACCGCTTCGCCATTGGTCGCTTCCTGATACGAACGGAGCGCTGCAAAATCGCCGGGATCATAAGGGCTGACCCCTGGCGTATCGAGGACAATCGCGCCGGTCGGGCGCTTCGAGCGCAGCGCGGCGGCGACGTCATGCGGCGTTTCGGTGATGTAATAGTCGGCGCCAAGCGCGTCGCCATAGGCCTTGATCTGATCGATCGCGCCGGCGCGTCCGACATCGGCCGACATGATGAACGCGGTCATGCCGCGATTGAGCGCCGCTGCCGCGAGCTTGGCGCCGCACGATGTCTTGCCGGCGCCGGTCGGTCCGACCAGCATGATCGGCGTCATCGGCGAAAAGTGCAGCGGCGCAAAATCGAAGGTTTCGGCGAGGCCTTTTTCAAGCCGGTGGAGATCGTCGTCGATTTCGGCGCTGCGCGCGCCCTGAACGATCGCCGCAATGATTTCATCGGTGAGACTGTGCGGGCGCAAGGCGTCGGCCATCGCGCGCGCGGCGCCATCGGACCAATCGATCGGCCCGGCCTGACGCGGGCGCCCGGACAATTCGTTCGACAGGCGCGCCAGCGCGTCCTCGCCGAATTTCTGTTCGAGCGGCTCGTTGAGGCGGGCGCCGGTCGCCTGATAGCCGCCGCGCATCGGCGCCTCGTCGAACACCTGACGCGTGTGATCGCCAAAGCGCGGTTCGACGGGGAGGGGCGGCGCGACCGGCCCCGGCTGGTCCGACGCCGAAACTTCAACGTCGCCCGACGGCAGATTGCGCACGGAGATGATGACCGCATGCTCGCCGAGCGCGCGTTTTGCCTTCGCTTTGGCGGCGTCGATGTTCGAAGCGATGAATTTCATCATGGGAAGGGACGCAAACTCCGGGAGGTCGTGACAGTATCCGTCGGCGATCGTTCGCACGCAAGGCCGGTGAAACCGCCCTTTTCCCAGCTTGCTAAACCGACCCCAGATTCCTCAGCCGGATCCGCGGGTGGATCTCGTTCTGCGAGAGGACCATCGTTTGCGGGCGGACGCGCTCGATCACCGAGCGGACGAACGGGCGGACGCCGGCGCTGGTGACGAGCGCCGCGGCATAGCCCGACGCCGCCGCTTCTTCGAGTTTGCGCAGGACCGCGCCGACGAATTCCTGGATTTTCGACGGCGCCATCGCGAGTTGGCGATCGTCGCCCGCGCCGATAAGGTTTTCGGCGAATGCCCGCTCCCAATCCGAAGAGAGGGTGACGATCGGCGCCGCGCCGTCGGCGCCTTTGAGCGCGCCGCAAATCTGCCGCGCAAGGCGCGCGCGCACATGCTCTGCAATGTGCGCGACATTGGAATTTCCGGGCGCCGATTCCGCCACCGCTTCGAGGATCGCGGGAAGATCGCGGATCGACACGCGCTCGGCGACCAGCGCCTGTAACACGCGCTGGATCGTTGAGATCGTCGCAACGCCCGGCACCAGATCGGTGACGAGCTGGCGATGCTTGTCGGCCATCGCGTCGAGCAGCTTCTTCGTCTCGGCGTAGGAAAGAAGCGACGGCGCCTCGGCGCGGATGATTTCAGTCAGATGCGTCGTCAGCACGGTCGCGGCATCGACGACGGTCAGCCCGCGCAACGCCGCGGTCTGGCGCTGGCTTTCATCGATCCACATCGCGTCGAGGCCGAACGCCGGCTCCTTCGTGATTTCGCCGATGAGATCGAGGCGCTTGCCGTTCGGGTCCATGACGAGATACTGGCCGGGCCGGACCGAACCGCGGCCCGTCTCCTGTTCTTTGAGCCGGATGACGTAGTCATTGGGTCCAAGCTGCATGTTGTCGAGGATGCGCACCGGCGGCGTGACAAAGCCGATGTCCTGGGCGATCGAGCGGCGGAGCGCCTTGATCTGGTCGGTCAGTCTGGCGCCGGTTCCGTCGGCGATCAGCGGCAACAGGCCATAACCGAGTTCAATTCTGAGATCGTCCATGGCGAGCATCGACGCCGGATCGTCTTCCGTCTTTTGCCTGACCGAGACTTGCGCTTTTTTCGCGTCGGTTTCGGCGGTCGCTTTGCGTCGTCGCGTCAGAGTGAGGGCGATCGCGCCGACGCCGACCGCGATCAGCATGAACGGCATGAAGGGCATGCCGGGCAGCACCGCGAAAATCGCGAGCACCGCGGACACGAGCCCCAGCGCTTTCGGGTAGGCGCCAAACTGCGCGCCAAGCGCCTTGTCGGCGGCGCCGTCAACGCCGGCTTTGGAGACGAGGAGGCCGGCGGCGACGGAAACGATGAGTGCGGGAATCTGGCTGACGAGGCCGTCGCCGACGGTGAGGAGAGTGTAGGTCTCGCTCGCGTCACTGAGCGAAAGGCCGTTCTGCAGCACCCCGATGAAGATGCCGCCAATGACATTGACGACAGTGATGAGAATGCTGGCGATGGCGTCGCCGCGCACGTATTTCGACGCGCCGTCCATCGCGCCGTAGAAATTCGATTCATCTTCAAGCTGTTTCCGGCGCGCCTTCGCTTCCGTCTCGTTGATGAGGCCGGAAGAGATGTCGGCGTCGATCGCCATCTGCTTGCCTGGCATCGCGTCCAGCGAGAACCGAGCCGCGACCTCGGCGATGCGGCCGGAGCCGCGCGTGATGACAACGAAATTTACAATGACAAGGATCGTGAAAACGATGATGCCGATCACGAAATTGCCCTGCATGACAAAGTTGCCAAAGGCTTCAATGACGTGGCCGGCGGCGTCCGGTCCTTTATGGCCGTTGGCGAGGATGAGGCGCGTTGAGGCGACGTTGAGACCAAGGCGGAAAATCGTCGAAATCAGGAGGATCGCCGGAAAGGTCGAGAATTCGAGCGCCTTCTTCGTGAAAAGCGCGGTCATCAGTACGGTGACGGACAAGGTGATTGACAGCGCCAGCAGAAGATCGAGCAGAAAACGCGGCACAGGCAGCACAAGTAGAGCCAGCATCGACATGATCGCGACAGCGAACACGACGTCGCTGCGCGCGAGCTTTTTCATGGTCGCGGGTTTCAGCACGTCACGAAGGTTGATTGCGGCCGCGCCGGGAAGCATCACGCGCTCGCGCGCTCGGCGGCGGGCGGCGGCACCGCGACTCCGTCATCCGAATAGAGTTTCAGTTTATTCCTCAGTGTGCGGATCGAAATCCCGAGAATTGTCGCCGCATGGGTGCGATTGCCGTAGCAATGCCCGAGCGTTTGCAGGATGAGCGCCTGCTCGACTTCCGCGACGGTGCGCCCGACCATGGTTTCACCGGTTTCGGGGTCGTTCGTTGCTGATGCCCGCTGCACGGGGGCGCCGCCGTCGGGAACGCGTATGGCGTCGCGGTCGATCACGTCGCCAACGGCGAGAAGGACCGCGCGGTGCATGGCGTTCTCGAGTTCGCGGACATTGCCCGGCCATTTGGCGCCGACGATCGCCATCCGCGCCGCTTCCGACAGCGGCCGATTGGCGACGCCGTTCAGCGCCGCGTATTTCCTGGTGAAATGCTCCGCGAGGGCGATCACATCAGCCGGACGCTCGCGCAAGGGCGGCACGTCCAGATTGATGACATTAAGACGGAAGAGCAGATCCTCGCGGAAGTTCCCCTTTTTCACCTCGTCGGCCAGATTGCGGTTCGACGTCGCCAGGACGCGGATATTGATCTTCACCGGCTTTGATCCGCCGACGCGGTCGATGACGCGCTCCTGAAGCACGCGCAGGAGTTTTGCCTGCAGCCGCCCGTCCATTTCGGAGATTTCGTCGAGGAGGATCGTGCCGCCTTCGGCTTCCTCGAATTTGCCGATCCGCCGCGCGACCGCGCCGGTGAAGGCGCCTTTCTCGTGGCCGAAAAGTTCTGATTCAAGGAGATTTTCCGGAATCGCCGCGCAGTTGATCGAGATCATCGGCTTGTCGGCGCGGCGCGATTTCGTGTGCAAATATTTCGCGATGACTTCCTTGCCGACGCCCGATTCGCCGGTGATAAGGATCGAGGCTTCGGAGGCCGCGACCTGATCGGCGAGGGCAATCACCTTTTTCATCGCCGGATCGGCGGCGATGAGGTCGCTCGATTCTTCGGCGACCGCTTCAAGGACGGCGGCGATCAGCAGCGCATCGGGCGGCAGCGGAATAAATTCCCTCGCGCCGGCCCTGATGGCGGCGACGGCGGCGTCGGCGTCGGTCTTGACGCCGCAGGCGACGACCGGCGCGGCGATCCGCTCCTCCGCCAGCGCGCGGATGAGGCGCGCGATGTCCTGGCGGACATCGACCATGAGGACATCGGCGCCTTGACCCTTGCGCAGCGCCGATAGCGCCGCATCGACATCCACCGAAAACGCAACGCGCGCGCCGCGATCCATCGCGATCTTCGCCGCTGCGGAAAGCTGTCCCGAAAGGCCGCCGACAATCAGAAGTCTCATGGCGCTAGATTTCCGTTTCTTTCACGACCTCGGTCATGGTGACACCGAGAACGCCATCGACCATGACGAGCTCGCCGCGCGCGATCAGCCGGTCGTTGACGTAAAGATCGATCGGCTCGCCGACGCGCCGGTCAAGTTCGATGATTGATCCGGCGCCGAGCGTCATCAGTTCGGCGACGTTGAGCCGCGTCTTGCCGAGGACGGCGGTGACTTTGACCGGCACATCGTAGATGCTTTCGAGCAGCGGCCGGCGCGAGGGCGCGGCGGTTTCAAGCGCAAGGTCGGGAAGCATGTCTGACCCCTTCATTTTCTCAAGCGCGCTCATGGTTTTTGCTCCGTCTGGCCGGAAAGGATGGGATCGATAATCGCCGCAATCGCCGCTGCGATTTCCGCGCGACCGCGCCGCGCTTCGCCGCCGCGCCATTCAAGCCGCGCTTCGCCGGGCTGAAGCCCATGATCGGCGTCCAGCGTCACGAAATCAGCAAGGCCGCGCCGCTCAATCACCGCGTCGAGACGGCCCCGCAGGCGTTCGTGGCTTTTGGCGCTGATGAATAGCCGGGCGGTCCGGCGGTCCTCGGAATGTTCGGTGAGGCGGCGCAGCAGATCTTCCGCGGTCTCGATCTCCCGCGCGCTCGCAAGGCCGGTGCAGAATTCTTCGAGGAAAGCTCGCGCGACGCAGAGTATGCTCGCCTTGCCGCCTGTGATCGCCTTCTCGACCGCCTCGTTGTCGGCGACGAGATGCGCGCCGATCCGCTGCAACGCGGCGGCCTCATCGGCGGCAATTGATTCCATCGCCAGCCGCCTGCCTTCGACAACGCCTTCGGCGCGTGCGGTTGCGAGGTCTTCGGCGGCATAGGCGCGCGGGCGCGGCGCGTCGTCCGAGCGTGGCGCGCTGTTGCGGAATTCGTCAAAGCTGAACGGGCGGGGTTTGGCGCTCATCTAGTATACGAGCTCCTCATCGTCCGCTTTCGCGAGGAAGATCGAGCCTTCGTCGGCAAGTTTTTTGGCGATTTCGACGATCTTGTGCTGCGCCGAATCGACTTCCTTCATGCGAACAGGGCCCATGATCTCGATGTCGTCGCGCAGAATGCTTGAGGCGCGCTCGGACATGTTGGCGAAGAAATGCGCGACAACGGCTTCGGCTGAACCCTTGAGCGACAGCGCGAGGTCCGATTTGTCGACAAACCGCAGCAAGGTCTGCATGTCTTGCGCATCGAGCCGCGTGAGGTCTTCAAAGACGACCATCAGCGAGCGGATGCGGTCGGCGGCGCCCGGGTTTTTCATCTCCAGCGCTTCCATGAAGCGGCGCTCGACCGAGCGCTCGAAATTGTTGAAAATCTCGGCCATGGACTCGTAGGGATCGCGGTCGGAGCCGCGCGACAGCGCCGCCATGAACTCCGTGCGCAACGTGATTTCAATCTGGTCGAGGACTTCTTTTTGCACGGGACCCAAATTCAACATGCGGGCGATCGCTTCCTCGGCGAACAGCGGAGGCAGGGCGCCCAGCACTTTCGCCGCATGATCAGGGCGGATGCGCGACAGGATGACGGCGACGGTCTGCGGATGCTCGTTGCGCAAATATCCGGACAGGACGCGTTCGTTCACGTTGGCAAGCTTGTCCCACATCGTCTTGCCGGCCGGGCCCTTGATGTCTTCAAGAATCGATTCCGCTTTGTCGGCTGGCAGAACATGCCGGAGAAAACGCTGCGCCGACGCCGCCGATCCGCTGATCGCCCCGGTCGAGGACAGGTTCATCACGAAGTCGTAAAGAAGGCTTTCAACGACTTCGGACGCGACCGACCCGAGCTTTGAGATCGCCAGGGTCACTTCGCGAAGCTCGTCTTCATCGAACGACGCCCACAGCGGCTTTGACGCTTCCTCACCCAGCGCCAGCATCACGACCGCGGCGCGCTCGGCGCCCGAAAGATCACCCGCCTGACTGACCGATTTCGCGTTCATGACGCCTGCCTGATCCAGCTCTTGAGAATGCCCGCCGATTCATCAGAATGCGCTTTGACGACTTCCGCGACGCGTTTCAGCGATGTGGCTTTGACCTTGCCGTCGACCTGCGCGAGATCAATCAGGTTTTCGAGACCGCCGACCGTTGGCGAGGGAAGCGCCGCCTGCGCCGCGCTGGCGCCAAGTTCGCGCTTGACGCCGGGCGCCGCGAGCGACGGGCCGGCGCCGGCTGACGGCGAAAGCATCGGACGCAGGACGAAGACGATCAGGGCAAGTGCAATGAGCGCGAGCGCGCCGATTTCGCCTGCGCGCATCAACACCGCGGAATCGATGGATGGGAGCGGCGCGGTTCCTTCTACAGACCCAACGGGCGCCGCCGTTAGCGGCTGGAACGGCGCTTCGATCACCTCGACCTGGTCCCCGCGCGCGGCGTTATAGCCGACCGCCGAGCGCACCAGCGCGCCGATGCGGGCAAGTTCTTGTTCGCTGCGCGGCGCCGGGACGAGTACGCCATTTGCATCCGCGCTCGCCCCGAGATTGAGCGCCACAGCGACCGACAGGCGTTTCACCCCGCCCATTTCGCGCACTTCGTTGCGCACGGTGCGGGTCATTTCATAATTCGTAGTTTCTTCGGTGCGCCGCGCCGAGGAGGTTGCCGACGCAAGGCTCTGCGGATCGACGACTGCCGCTTCGGGAAGCTGGTTGGCGACGGTGACGCCGCGTGTCAACGCCGGATCGTTGGAGTTCGACGCATCTTCGACCGTTGTCGCCGAAAGCACCGTTTGGCTGTCCGGGTCGATGATGTTGGCGGTCTCGGTGACGCGGCTGAAATCGATGTCGGCGGCGACCTGGACGCGCAGGTTTTCGGCGCCGACGATGCGGCCGACGATGTCCTCGACGGTGCGGCGAATGCGTGCTTCCGTCGCCGCAATCCGCTCATCGACGCCGCCCGATGCGGCGAGCGGATCATCGCCTTCCTGCCCGGACGCGAGGAGATCGCCGGCGGAATCGAGGATGGTGACGCGCGACGGCGACAGCGCCGGCGCCGCG
>JBGTLL010000027.1:0-6159 GCA_041744115.1 Parvularculaceae bacterium
GGGTCGGCGGCAAATGAGGTTCAATCGCAGCCCATTCTTGATCGGTCAGGTCAAATCGCATCGTTCGCGCTCCCGTGGTTGGGAGTTTGAATCAACGTTCGCCCGAACCGACAAGCAAAGATTTGGGTCTAGACCCTAATCCGACAGTCCCAAATATTCATCGAGCCCTAGCGCAATATTAAGGTTCTGGATCGCCTGCGCCGCCGCGCCTTTCAGGAGATTGTCTTCCGCCGCGACGACGACGGCGCTCCTGCCGTCAACGCCCGCGTCAAACCCGCCGATCAATACGCCCTTGCGGCCGGCGCCGTCTTTCAACTCCGGGGGTTCGTCCTGCAAGTCGATCAGTTTCTCACCGCCGTAATATTCGTGAAAAAGATTTTTGAGGCCGGTCTTCGACACCGGCGCGGCGAGCGGCACGTGCGCCGTCACCAGCAGTCCGCGAAACGCCGGATGGACGTGCGGCAGGAAGCGGACCGGAACGCCAAGATGGCGCGTCGCTTCCTTTTCGTGATTATGGCCGACAAGCGCATACGGAATGAGATTGTCCCTGAGGCGCCCCGGATCATTGCGCGGGCCGGGACTTGTTCCCGCGCCTGAATAGCCGGAGACGCCGAAGATCGCCGGAATCCCCTCGACCATCGGCACGAGCGGGGCGACCGCAAGCTGCAGCGCCGTCGCATAGCAGCCCGGATTGGCAATGCGCGTCGCGTTCTTGATTTTGGAGCGATGAAGTTCGGGCAGGCCGTAGGCCCAGCCGTCGTCAAATCGTCTGTCTGCGGAGAGATCGACAATGATCTTGTCGCGCGCTGATTTTTCGAATGCATTAACGTAAGCGCCGCCGGCGCCGTCGGGGAGCGCGAGGATCACCGCATCGACGCGCCGGCGCGCGGCCTCTTTCGGGTCGAGCGCCTCGAATATGCACTCGTCCCTGTCTTCCGGCGCGATCTCCGACACCTTGCGGCCCGCGAACTCGCGCGACACGGCGTAGGCGAGCATCATTTCGGGATGGCCGGAAATCAGCCGGATCAATTCGCGGCCGGTATGCCCGCGGGCGCCGACAAGGCCGATGAGATAGGGTTCGGACATAGTGGTCAGTGGTTTGGTTAGTGGTTAGTGGTTAGTGGTTAGTCGTTAGCTTCGATTTTAGCGATTCGCGAGACCGGAAAGCATGCGACCTGTCTCGTTCGATTGCTCTTGTAGTCGTGTGAAGTCCGTCGCATCAAGGTGCTTCGACCTTTCAGCGAGAACGAGAAAAGTTTTCGTTTCCGCAAGCGATCCGTTTGCGATGCTCAGGAAGCGGATAAATTCCTTCGTTCCTTTTCGTTCGGCGCCCTCCGCGATATTCGCCGCGACCGATGCCGCGGCGCGACGCAGCTGTTGGGTCAATCCGAATCGCTCTTCAGTCGGCCAGCGTCTGGACGCCAGATAAATGGCTTCGGTGAAATCGATCGATTTTTTCCAGACTTCCAAGTCTTCGAAACTCTTCACGATGACCATGTTCGTTTCCTTTGAGGCTCCGCCGCCTACCACTAACCACTAACCACCAAACGACGCCGGCAGCCCGGCAACGCGACCCGCAATGCGTGCAATTCTCTCAAAATCCGTCTCGCCGATCCAGAAGATCGTCCATTCGCCCCTTTTCACCGAACCCGTGCACATTTCGGCGTAGAACGCGTTGAACCCGTTGGCGGTGCGCGACCGCCACCAGAAGGCGGGATTTTGTTTCGTGAACTGGCGCCAGACGGTGCGCGACAGGCCTTCGCCCCGCGCTTCCTCGACCACCGCGAATTTGTCGAGATAGACGAAATCGTCGATTTTCGTGAGAACCGCGCCGGCGCGATAGCGCTCCGACATGAAGGCCTGATGGATGTCGAGGGCGTCCCACCATGACGATTTCAGTTTGCGCCCGAACGCCGCCTCGACCAGCGCTTCGGTCTTCGCGCGATCGAGCCGCGCCTTCGACGTAAACGTCCGGATCGGCTCGCCCTGGCGGATCAGCGTGCCCGAGCCGCCATGCGTGAACAGTTCGCGCACCAGTCCTTTCGGCGTCGTGATCGATACCGACGAGGTCAGCGGCAGCGCGTCGAGAAGCCGCTTGATCTCCATGAGTTTCAGCCGCATGCCGCCGGCGACCCAGTCAGCGTTCATCAGTTTCTCGTAATCCGAGGCGAGGTTGATCGAGTGCATCGGCCGTTTGTGTTTGTCGAGAAGGCCGCCCGTCCCCGTCAGGAACACGACTTTCAACGGCTGCAACGCCGCGACGACGGCGCGCGTCGCCGAATCGCCGTTGATGTTCAAAAGCTGTCCGCCCGGCGCAATCCCGAGACAGGTCAGGATCGGCACCGCGCCGGATCTGACGATCGATGTCAGCATGCCGAGACGGACATTGGTCGGCTCGCCGACGAATCCGTATTTGTCCTTGTCGAGATAATCCGCCTCGATAACGCCGGCGACAAGGCCGTCGGCTTCGACGCCTTCGGCCCGGACGGCTTCAACGAGCTTGATGTTCTCGCCGATGAAGACGTCGCGCGCCGCGTCCATCGCCGCCGCGCCGGTGACGCGAAGGCCGTCGATCTTCGGCGTCTCGATTCCGCGTTCTTTCAGCGTCGCGTCAAGTTGCGGGCCGCCGCCATGTATGACGATCGGCGTCAGGCCGACCGTGTGCAGAAACGCCAGCGCGTCGGCGGTTTCCTGCAACTGGTCCCGCAAAATGGCGCCGCCGACCTTGATGACGGCGAAACGCGACTGGTCAATCGATGAAAACCGCTGGAGATAGGAGCGGATCTCCTTCCCGTCCTGCATGTTGGAGAGGAGCTGGACGATGGTCTGGCGGGTGATGAGGGACGGCGCGGTCATTGCGAAGCCGCGCCCTTGGTGACGCCGCTGCGCAGCTCCTCAGGGTGAAGGGACGTACTCACCCAACCACCGCCTTCATGATCGCCTTTTGCACATGCAGGCGGTTTTCCGCTTCGTCATAGGCGATGCAGCGGGCGCTATCGAACACCGCGTCGGTCATCTTCACGTTGCGGCGCATCGGCAGACAGTGCGAGACGAGCGCGTCGTTGGTCATCGCCATCTTTTTCTCATCGACGATGAAATGCCGGAAGCGGTCGCGGATTTTCTTCTCTGGCGCCCAGTTTCCAAAAAACGGCAGCGCGCCCCAGCTTTTGGCGTAGACGATATCGGCGCCCTCATAAGCCTCCTCGATCGAGTGGCTGATCGTCAGCGCATGGCCGTTGGCGCCGCTGTCCTTCGTCGCCTGTTCAATGTAGCGGTCGTCGAGAATGTAGTCCTCGGTCGGGCACAGCAAGGTCGGCTTCATCCCGAACTTTGCCGCGATCATCAGCGCGGAATTGGCGACCGCGGTGTTCAAGGGTCTGGGATGATACGTCCACGTCAGCACGAATTTCCTGCCGTCGAGAGGTCCGATGCGCTCCTGCAACGCCATCACCAGCGCCATTTCCTGACAGGGATGGGTGATCGTTTCCATGTTGATGACGGGAACGTCCGCATGGCGCGCGAAGGCGGTCAGCACCTTGTCCTTCCGGTCCTCCGCCCAGTCCTCGAATTTCGGGAACGCCCTGACGCCAATCATGTCGCAATATCGGGACAGGACTTTCGCCGCTTCCTTCGCGTGCTCTTCGGCCTCGCCATCCATGCGGACGCCGTCCTCGAATTCAAGCGGCCACATGCCGCCGGAGGGCGACAGCGCAACGGCATGACCGCCGAGCTGCCGCGCGCCGATATCGAACGAGGTGCGCGTTCTGAGGCTGTTATTCAGGAACAAAAGCGCGATCGATTTGTTCTTCAGCCCGTCGCTGAATGGCGATTTTTTCATCGCGCGCGCTTCGGCGAGTATCGCTTCAAGCTCGCCGCGGGTCCAGTCCGCCGTGTTCAGAAAATGTCGCATCGCCGCTCCTTGGTGCGTCGTTCATTTAGGGCCGCCAGGACGCGATTCCAAGCGCTGCCCGGCGGGGCTGAAGCGGCCTTTACTTCGCCTGCCCGATCGCTCAATTGTCACGTAAAGCCAGGGAATTTCGCCATGAGCGCCGCCTCGACCGAACCCGCCCGCCCGGACGCTGAAGCGGCTAGCGACACGGCGCCGAAGACGATCCGGCTCGCCGACTACCGCGCGCCGGATTACCGCATCGATCACGCCGATCTTTCGTTTTCGCTTGACCCGACGCGCACGATTGTCAGATCGCGCCTCGCCATCCGCCGCGCGCCGCACGCCGAAGCCGGCGCGCCGCTTGTCCTCAACGGCGAAGGGCTTGAGCTCATTTCTGTGGCGATCGACGAAGACACCTTGAGCGAGCGGGATTTTGAACGCACCGAAAAAACGCTGACGCTCGCCAATCCGCCGCAGGCATTTACGCTCGATATCGAAACCGCGTGTTCGCCGGAGGCGAATACCGCGCTTTCGGGGCTTTATCTTTCAAGCGGAATGTTCTGCACGCAATGCGAGGCGGAAGGGTTCCGCCGCATCACCTATTATATCGACCGGCCGGACGCGCTCTCGAAGTTTTCGGTGCGCATTGAAGCGGACAAGGCCCGCTATCCGGTGCTGCTGTCGAACGGCAACCGGCTGAGCCAGGGCGATCTTCCCGGCGGGCGGCATTTCGCGCAATGGGCCGACCCGCACCCCAAGCCCTCTTACCTTTTCGCGCTGGTCGGCGGCGATCTGGTCGCGGCGGAAGACGCGTTCGTGACGCGCTCCGGCAGGAAGGTCGCGCTCAAGGTCTATGTGCAGGCGAAAAACATCGGCAAATGCGGCTACACGCTCGACGCCCTCAAACGCGCGATGAAATGGGACGAGGAGACGTTCGGCCGCGAATACGATCTCGACATTTTCATGATCGTCGCCGTCGACCATTTCAATTTCGGCGCGATGGAAAACAAGGGCCTCAACATTTTCAATTCGGCCTATGTGCTGGCGAGCCCCGAGACCGCGACCGACGCCGATTACGAAGCGATCGAGTCGATTGTCGCGCATGAATATTTTCACAACTGGTCCGGCAACCGCGTCACCTGCCGAGACTGGTTCCAGCTCTGCCTGAAGGAAGGCTTCACCGTCTTTCGCGATCAGGAATTTTCCGCCGATATGCGCTCGCGCGCGGTGCAGCGGATCAAGGATGTCAGGCGCCTGTGGGCGCAGCAGTTTCCGGAAGACAAAGGCCCGCTCGCGCATCCGGTGCGGCCCGAAAGCTATATCGCGATCGACAATTTCTATACGGCGACCGTCTACGAAAAAGGCGCCGAACTCTGCCGCATGATCAAGACAATCGTCGGCGCCGACAAATTCCGCAAGGGAACCGATCTCTATTTCTCGCGCCATGACGGGCAAGCGGCGACCGTCGAACAGTTCGTCAAGGCGATGGAGGACGCGAGCGGCGAGGACCTGACCCAGTTCCGCCGCTGGTATTCGGACGCCGGAACGCCGGAAATCCGCGTCCGGGAAAAATTCGAAAGCGCCGGCGCCTATTCGCTGACCTTGTCGCAGGCGACGAAGCCGACTCCGAACCAGAACGAAAAGCCGCCGCGCGACATCCCGGTCGCGTTCGCGCTGATTGGCGCGCGTACCGGCGCGGTGCTGGAACAAGGTCTCCTCCGTCTCCGCGAAAGCGAAACGTCGAAGTCCTTTGGTCCGTACCGGGAGCGACCCGTCGCGTCGCTGTTGCGAGGCTATTCGGCGCCGGCGACGCTCGATCAGCCGCTGAGTCTCGATGACCGGCTTGCTCTGGCGAAATCGGAACCCGATCTCTTCAGCCGGTGGTCGGCGACCGAGGCCCTCTGGCGCGATCTTTGTCTTGCGTTCGCGGGCGCCGCCGAAATGGCCGATCGCGAGGCGACGCTGTCCCGCTTCGCTGAAGCGCTCGGGGCCAGCATTGAAAGCGCGAGCGAAGACCCCGCATTCGCGGCGGAACTTCTGAAAGCGCCGAGCGAAGCGGAGCTTTCGCAGCACGCGGCGGTGATCGATCCGGCGAAAATCGCGGCGGGGCGGAAACGCGTGCGCGAGAGCGTCGCCGCGACGCTCAAAGACCAGTTCGCCGCGCTTTATCGCGATCTCGCAACCAACAAAGCGTACGAGCCGACCGCGTCCGAAGCCGGCCGCCGCGCGCTCCGCAACGTCGCGCTGTCGCTGCTGGTTGCGGCGGGCGA
>JBGTLL010000028.1:0-16202 GCA_041744115.1 Parvularculaceae bacterium
GCAGGCGCGGCCGCCGGCGCAAACGCGCCACGGCGCCGGCCTGACAGGCCCTTTGCGACGCGAATCCCCTCTGCTATAGCGCGTCATGGAGCGGCGCAGATCAGAATCGACAGGTCCGCAGCGGCGCCCGAAAGCGGGCGCGGCGAGGTCCGGACCTGCCAAGCCAAAGAAACGCCCCGAAACCGATCAGGCGACGACGGCGCTCGGCGCGGTTCCGGCAAAACGCGGCCTCAAGAAAACCCTCGTGAAGAAGAAAGACCCGGTCACGGCGTCCGGCGGCGGCCAGCGCGATCTGCGTGTCAATCTGAAAACAGCGAAGGGACGCAAGGTCTCTTCAACGCTCTGGCTCGAACGGCAATTGAACGATCCGTTCGTCGCCCGCGCGAGGGCCGAGGGTTATCGGAGCAGGGCCGCCTACAAACTGGTCGAACTCAACGAAAAATACGGCCTCGTCACGAAGGGCGCTCGCGTCGTCGATCTCGGCTGCGCGCCCGGCGGCTGGCTGCAGGTTGCGGCGGCGGCGGGCGCCGGACGCGTTGTCGGCATCGACTATCTCCCGATGCCGCATGTTCCGGGGACAGAGCATCTGGAACTTGATTTCCTCGACGAATTGGCGCCCGGAAAACTGAAAGACCTTCTCGGCGGAGGCGCCGATCTCGTCCTCTCCGACATGGCGGCGCCGACGACCGGGCACCGGTCGACAGACCATCTGAGGATTGTCGCGCTTGCCGATGTCGCGTTCGAATTTGCGGTTGATGTCCTGACGCCGGGCGGCGCTTTCGTCTGCAAGGTCTTCCAGGGCGGCGCGGAAGGCGAATTGCTCGAAAAGCTTAGGGCGAATTTCACGACGGTGAAACACGCAAAGCCGAAAGCGAGCCGAACGGATTCGGCGGAAATGTATGTCGTGGCGATGGGATTCAAGAGGGGGGTGGGCAATGTACAAACGTAGGACGGATGCAATCCGCCATTCCGATCGCCGCGCGTTGGTTGGCGGAATTCACCCGCCCGACGGTCACAAGGAAGCGTAAGCCCATGGAAATCCGCGAAGCGCTGACGTTCGATGACGTATTGCTTGAGCCGGGAGCGTCCGAAGTGATGCCGTCCGAGGTCTCGACAAAAGCGCGGCTCACCCGCGAGATCTCATTGAATATCCCGATCCTCTCTTCCGCCATGGACACGGTGACGGAAGCGGAAATGGCGATCGCGATGGCGCAGCACGGCGGCATCGGCGTTCTTCACCGCAATCTTTCGATCGAGGAACAGGCCGAGCATGTCCGCCGCGTCAAGCGCTATGAGAGCGGGATGGTGGTCAACCCGCTGACCCTGTCGCCGGACGCAACGCTCGAAGAGGCGTGGAAAATCATGGATGACCGGAAAATTTCCGGCTTTCCCGTTGTCGAGAAGCGCGACGCCAACGGCGTCGGCAAGCTCGTCGGCATCCTGACCAATCGCGACATGCGCTTTGCGACCGACGGCAAGCAGAAAGTTGCCGCGCTGATGACGAAGGAAAACCTCGTCACTGTCCGCCCGCACGCAAGCCGCGAAGAGATCACGAGGCTTTTGCATCAGCATCGGATCGAAAGGCTGATTGTCGTCGATGAGGACTACCGCTGCATCGGCCTCGTCACCGTCAAGGACATCGAGAAGGCGCAGAAATATCCGAACGCTGCGAAGGACGCGGAGGGACGTCTCAGGGTTGCGGCCGCATCGACTGTCGGCGACAAAGGGTTTGAACGCGCCCTCGCTTTGATTGACGCTGGCGTCGATGTTGTTGTCATCGACACCGCGCACGGCCACTCAAACCAGGTGCTCGACCAGGTGACGCGCATCAAGAATGCATCGAATGCGACGCAGGTCGCCGCCGGCAACGTCGCGACCTATGACGGCGCCAAGGCCCTCATCGACGCCGGCGCCGACGCGATCAAGGTCGGCATCGGTCCGGGGTCGATCTGCACGACGCGCATCGTCGCCGGCGTCGGCGTTCCGCAACTGACCGCGGTGATCGACGCCGCGCGCGCCGCAAAAGGAACAGGCGCCGCGATCATCGCCGATGGCGGGGTCAAATATTCGGGCGATATTGCGAAAGCGCTGGCCGCCGGCGCCGACTGCGTGATGGTCGGCTCGCTCCTCGCCGGGACCGACGAGTCGCCCGGCGAGATTTTTCTCTATCAGGGCCGTCCGTACAAGTCCTATCGCGGCATGGGATCGATCAGCGCGATGGCGCGAGGGAGCGCCGACCGCTATTTCCAGTCGGACGTCGCCGAGCAGATGAAGCTCGTGCCGGAAGGGATCGAGGGCCAGACGCCCTACAAGGGGCCCGCGGGTCCGATCCTCCACCAACTTGTCGGCGGCGTCCGGGCGTCCATGGGCTATGTCGGCGCGCCGTCGATCGGGGAATTGCAGAAGCGTGCGCGCTTTGTGAAAATCACCAATGCGGGTCTTCGCGAATCCCACGTTCACGACGTGCAGATCACGCGCGAGGCGCCGAATTATCCGACGAATTCGTGAGGAGCAGAATGCTGGCGCCGCATGACACACCGGTCATTCCCGCGAACGCGGGAATCCAGCGGCGCCAGTTCTGGATTCCCGCGTTCGCGGGAATGACCTGTTGATGGTTTAAAACCCAGCTTATCGGCTTATGTCCCCCTATATCTCCCCGATCCTCATGCTCTTCGCCTCGAACGTCTTTATGACGCTCGCCTGGTACGGGCATCTCAAATTCAAATTGGCGCCGCTCCTGATTGTCATTGTCGCGAGTTGGGGCATCGCCTTTATCGAGTACTGCCTCGCGGTGCCGGCGAACCGCATCGGGCATGCGGTCTATTCGGCGGCGCAACTGAAAACCATGCAGGAAGTGATCACGCTCATCGTCTTTGCAGTTTTTTCGGTTGTGTATCTGAAAGAGCAGCTGACCTTTAACACCGTCATCGGCTTTATGCTGATCGCCGCCGGCGCCTGGTTTGTGTTCCAGGGATGAACCGGTGAGGGATTCAGGGCGCATTTCCGCCGCCATCGCCATTCTCGAAGATTTCGACCGCCGCCGCGTGCCGCTCAAAACTGCGATCGCCGACTGGGCAAGGAACGCGCGCTTTGCCGGCGCGAAAGACCGCGCCTGGATTTCGGGGCTTTGTCTTGACGTGTTGCGAAGGCGCGGTTCGCTTGGCGCCTTGATGGAAAGCAACAGCGTTCGTGGGGCAATTCTCGCGGCGCTGCGATTTTTATGGGGACGATCGGTTGAAGAAATCTCGGCGCTGGCGGCGGAAGAACCGCATGGACCGGGGGCGTTGTCGGCGGAGGAATTGCGCGTTCTTTCTTCTCCCTCTCCCCCTTCTTGGGGGGAGAGGGCCGGGGTGAGGGGGGCGCCAGCAGGACAGAACACTGGCGCCCCCTCATCCGGCCGGAGTTTACCCTCGGGCCGGCCTTCGGCCGGAACCGGGGGGCCACCTTTTCCCCCGAAGACGGGGGAGACGGAAGAAAGGCGTTCCATTCAAGGCGACTTCCCCGAATGGCTCGAACCATCCGTCCAAAGAGCATTCGGCGCGGCCGCCGCCGAAGAAATGTCCGCCTTCGCCGAGCGCGCCGATGTCGATTTGCGTCTCAACACGCTGAAGGCTGATCCGGACAAGGCTCTCGATGCGCTGAAGACCGTCGGCGCCGTTTCCAGTCCGATCCTCAAAACCGCCGCGCGGATCGCCGCGCCCGAGGCCATGGACCGCGCGCCGGCGGTCACCGTCATCCCCGCCTTCAACAAGGGCTGGGTCGAGGTGCAGGACCTCGGCAGCCAGATCGCGGCGGCGGCGGCGGGATCGATCAAAGGCGCGCAGGTTCTCGACTTTTGCGCCGGCGGCGGCGGCAAGACCCTGGCGCTGGCGGCATTGATGGAAAACACGGGCCAGCTTTATGCTTATGACCGCGACGCCAGACGTCTGGCGCCGCTCTACGAGCGCGCGCGCCGCGCCGGCGTCCGCAATCTCCAGATCGTCAATCCATCGACGGACAAACCAGCGCTCGGCGCGCTCGCCGGCAAAATCGATGTCGTCTTCATCGATGCGCCCTGTTCGGGTTCCGGCACTTGGCGGCGCCATCCGGACACAAAATGGCGCCTGACGCCGGAGCAGTTCCAGCGCCGCATGGCGGAGCAGGACCAGGTGCTGCGCGACGCGGCGGCGTTCGTGAAACCCGGCGGGCGGATCGTCTACGTCACCTGTTCGTTCCTGATGGAAGAGAACGAGGATCGGCTTGTTGCGTTTTTAAGTGCGCATCCGGACTTTGCGCGGACCCGCG
The DNA here is from genome assembly GCA_041744115.1 of Parvularculaceae bacterium. Classification (GTDB taxonomy): domain Bacteria; phylum Pseudomonadota; class Alphaproteobacteria; order Caulobacterales; family Parvularculaceae; genus Amphiplicatus. The sequence continues at coordinate 4,285 of JBGTLL010000028.1, forward strand.
CGCTTGCCGAGATCGATCGATCAGGACTGGCGACCGACGATGGCCGCGCCGCCCTGGAGAAATGCGGAACCGCGGACGGCGCCTTGCGCCTGACGCCGGCGCGGTTGCGCGCCGACGGGTTTTATATCGCGGTATTGCGGAGGGACCTTTGAATCGGCTGTTCCCGCATGCGCGAAGAAATTATCGCGTGGTTGTGTCGAGGCCTTCGAGGAAGGCGATCACATCGGCGCGTCCGTTTTGGTCAGTGATGTAAAACGGATGCGGCTCATCGGCGCCGCGAGCCGGGTCGAGCAGCCGATCGAGGCCGCTGACCGACGCGTCGTGCAGGAACAAGGGCTTTCGGGCGAGATCGAGAAGCAGCGGCATCGGGATGCCCTTGGGGTCGTTGCGCTTGCTGGCGTCGGCGATGATCAGCTTGTCGTCGTAAATGCCGGGGGAGTTCTGCACCGGGCTCAAGGTTTTGACGCGCGGCATCAGGACGAGGGGCCGGTAGGCGGGCCAAAGCTGTTCGAGGCTGACGATCAGCGCCGGGACCGGGACGCTCTGATCGACGTTGTGGCAGCCGGTGCAGTCGGCGCGGAAAATCTCGCGGCCGCGCGCAAACATCGCGGTATCGACCTTGGCGCCGCTTGGCGCCGGGAGTTTGCTTAAGTAGGCGCTCATGTCGAATAATTTTTGGTCGTCGACGCGGCGGCGGACTTGCGTTTCGTCAGTGCCGATCGTGCCGCCGACGGTCGCTTTTACGAATGGATAGCCGGTGACGCCGGTCTTCTTGAGAACGCGCGCATAGCCTGACGTCATCATCATGCCGAGGGGTCCCGCGACCTCCCGCGCGAAGGCGCGTCCGTCTTCGGTGACAAGAATCGTCGGATCGAGATTTTGGGTGTAGGAGCCGTTCGAAATGTTATCGAGGAAGCGGAATTCCGCGCTGCTGCTCCACGGGGCGGCCAAGTCCTGACGAAATAAAGGCTGATTGACGACGGGGTTGCCGATGCCGTCCTGGGTCTCGTCGAACGTGCCGACCGGGTACCAGGCCTTATTGGTGAAATAGCGGTCGAAATCGGCCTCGCTCGAACGCGAGGTGAGGCCTTTCGGCGCGCGGCCGATAGTGATGCCGAGATAACTGATCTGGGCATTGGGATAATACGCCTTGGTGTTGGCGCCCCAGGCGAGGAACTGGCCCATATCGAAGAGAACCGCGGCCGGGCCGTCCGTCACCGTGCCGAGCGAGCCGCGGTTGTCGACGGTCAGCAGCGCTTTGTCGGCGACGGTGTGGCAGATGGCGCAGCTGACGCCAGCCTTGTCGCCGCCGGCGAAGCTGATCGCGCCATCGCCATTGCTGTCCTTGGCGGGAACGCCGACGAGCGCGTTCATCTCGATCAGGCGCAGAAGCGTCGCCGTGTCATTCAGCAGCGGCGCTTCCGCGGCCGAAAGATCGGTCTCAGTCTCCGCCGCCAGCCGCTCAAGCAAGCCCGGCTCGATGCGCTCGGAGTCGATCAGCATACCCGCGGCGAGCACCTGCAGCGGCGTCACCCCCGCGTCTTCGACGCCGCGCAGCCAGCGCAGACCGTCGGTCCAGAACCCTTCATTGCCGAAGGTCTCGGCGCGGAAGACCTCGCGGCCCGCCGCCGCATCGCCCGTCCGGTGAGGATTGGGGTTCACATCAATGCCGGGGCCGTCCGAGGGACCGGCGTGCGTGAAACTGGTCAGCTGGATGCCGGCGCCGATGCCGGCTGGCCGCTCGGAGGGCTCGGGTACTACAAGCTGGGCGACGGAAGCGACGCCAGCCGGCGGTTTCAGGGTCTGGAAATACGCCATCGACAAGATGGGTAGCGCAATCAGCGCGCCGACAAGCGCCAGACCGATTCTCGCGGCACGGGACTTCGGCAGGCGCATGGAAACCTCGTCAGTCGGAACCCGACCCGAGTCCGAACAGGCGGCCGATCGATCGAGTTCCCGGCTGCGCCCGTGATTGAGGTGAGAAAAGAAGCTCCGGAGCGGCTTTGCGCAGGCGGCGGTGACGCGAGTGTAAAACTCTTCCGCTCCCCCGCCCATATGCGGGCGAGCTGTCGCGAAGCGACTGAGCGCGCACTCAATCCGCGCGACCGCACGCATGGAGCGCACCCCCATCGGCGCAGAAGCGGAGGAAGGAAAGTTACTTAAATCGACTTTTTCGTCTGGGTCAGGGTGATGACGCCGCGCTCGAAGCGCTGCACCGCGCGGGGGCGGTTGTCGATCTTCAGGGCAAAGACGATCGCGCCGTCAAGCGTCGTCACGCCGCTGATCGTCTTCATGGTTTCGGGCGCGGCGAAGGCGATAATGTCGCTTGCGCCTTCATATTTGCCGAGCGTGCCGTCTTCGCGTCCGATCATCACGCTGAAGACGCCGTCAAACTTGACGCCATTCGAATAATCGACTTTTTCAGCGGCCGCCTGCTCCGTCAGCAAGGGAACGATCTCCTTGATCGTTGCGATGCCGGCGGCGGCGACCGGTTCAACGCCGCCGCGCTCGATTGCAAAGCCGCCGCCTTCGACCTTGACGAGGCGCCATTGATCGGGCGCGCCTGCGGCAAAGGCGGGCGCGACCATGAAGGCGGCGAGCAAAACGGCGATGCGCATAAGCGTCTCCATCTGAAAGGGCCGCGACGCAACCCGACAAGTATAGCGTCATTCACCGCTGTCGGGACAAGCCCGAAATTACCGATGCGTAAGCGGGCGGCGCCCGGTTGACCGCTGTCGGAACACAACGGTAGGGTTCGCGTTCCGTTTCCTGGGGGCTTCATGAAAATCCGCGCCGTCGCCTTTGCCGGGGCGTTCGCGCTCCTTGCCGCGCCATTTTTCGCAACCGCGGCTCTCGCCGATTTCGTCGTCGACCAGTCGAATGACGCCATCGCCGCCGCCCCCGCCATTCCGACGACCGCGGTCGGCGGCGGTTCCTCGCAGCGGCTCGCCCAGACCTTCACGGTCGGGATGACGGGATCGTTCGCGAAACTCCGCCTGCCGCTCGGCTGCGCCAGCGGGACGCTCGTGATCGAGATTGTCGAACAGTCGCCGGCGGGCCTGCCCAGCGGCGCCGTGCTCCGCCGCACATCGGTTCCCGCCGCCAGCGTCCGCAGCGTCATCCCGACGCCGGCGACGATGATCGACATTTTTCTGGTGTCGCCGCTCAACGTGACCGCTGGCGACAGGCTCGCAATCGTTTTGACCAATGAAAGCGGCGAGTGCGCCGTCGCGCGCGCCGACGCCGGCGAGACCTATGCCGGGGGCGAAGCGTATTTCATCGGCCTTCCCGATGCGCCGGACTGGGTCACGCTCGACCGCGACGGGGTGATCAGCGTCGATCCGTCGGACCTTCCTTTTCAGACGCTGATGGAAGTCCCGGGATCGTCCTCGTCTTCGAACTGCCTGCCCGGCTTTCCGGGCGGCGGCGATCCGCCGGTCTGCCGGTGCCTCCGCGATGAGGGCCTGCGCGAATTCCGCTGCGCCTTCCTGCATCCGGATTTCTTCGCGATCCGCCGCATCCCGTGGCCGATCCCGCTTGACCGGTCCTATGCGGAAAGCTGGGAAGTGCTGCCGATGACGAAGCTCGACGGCGCGATACGCCTTGAACTCAAAGGCGCGAATATCGCCAAGCCGGTCGTCCTCACCTTCATCGGCAAATCGCTGAAAGCGCTTGAACTACGCAAGGCGGTCCTCAAGGCGCCGTCACAGCCCGCCAATATTCCCGGCTCGGCGACGCTGACCTACGGCAACGAGACCTTTGTCCTCGACACCTCGATACCGGCCGCGCAGTTCGGCGACGCGCCGCCGCCGAAAGTTCAGGAGATCAAGGACAGGCTTTAGGGGAAGGTGACGGCGGCGGGCGACTGGTCTAAAGGCTCGCCATGATTCTTGACCCGCACGCCGCTCTTCACGAACGCGTCCTGATTGTCGATTTCGGCAGCCAGGTGACGCAGCTGATCGCGAGGCGTCTGCGTGAAGCCGGCGTCTACTGCGAAATCCATCCCTACAACCGCGCGGACGCCGAGTTCATCCGCGGCTACGCGCCGAAGGCGATCATCCTTTCCGGCGGCCCGGCGAGCGTGACGACCGCCGCGTCCCCCCGCGCCGACAAGGCGGCGTTCGACGCGGGCGTCCCCATACTCGCGATCTGCTACGGCCAGCAGACGATGGCGCTGCAATTGGGCGGCGAGGTGGAGAATTCCGACAAGCGCGAATTCGGCCGCGCCGATGTGACGATCGCGAAATCGAGCCCGCTCTTTGACGGCGTCTGGGACGTCGGAAAGAAATATCCGGTCTGGATGAGCCATGGCGACAAGGTGACAAGACTTCCCGAAGGATTTTCCGTCGTCGGAACATCGCCGAACGCGCCGTTCGCGATCGCGGTCGATGAAAAGCGCCGCTATTACAGCGTGATGTTCCACCCGGAAGTCGCGCATACGCCGGACGGCGCAAAGCTGCTCCGGAATTTCGCGCGCACCATCGCCGGCCTCAAGGGCGACTGGTCGATGGCCGCGTTCAAGGGCGAAGCGATCCGCGAGATCAGGAAACAGGTCGGGCGCGCGAAGGTGATCTGCGGACTTTCGGGCGGCGTCGATTCGTCGGTCGCGGCGGTCCTCATCCACGAAGCGATCGGCGAGCAACTGACCTGCGTCTTCGTCGATACCGGGCTGATGAGAGCGGGGGAGGGCGCCGACGTCGTCCGCCTCTTCCGCGACAGCTACAACATTCCGCTGATCCACATCGAAGCGGAGGATTTGTTCCTCGGCAGGCTGAAAGGCGTCGAAGACCCGGAGAAAAAACGCAAGATCATCGGCGCGACCTTCATCGAATTGTTCGAAGCGGAAGCAAAAAAAATCGAGGGCGCGGAATTCCTCGCGCAGGGAACGCTCTATCCGGACGTCATCGAAAGCGTCTCCTTCGATGGCGGGCCGTCGGTCACCATCAAATCGCACCACAATGTCGGCGGCCTCCCCGCGCGGATGAATCTGAAACTCGTCGAACCCTTGCGCGAGCTGTTCAAGGACGAGGTGAGGGCGCTCGGGCGCGAACTCGGGTTGCCGGACCATTTCGTTGCGCGCCATCCGTTTCCGGGACCGGGGCTCGCCATCCGCATTCCGGGCGAAGTGACGAAGGAAAAGTGTAACCTCCTGCGCAAGGCCGACGCGATCTACCTCGACGAAATCCGAAAGGCGGGCCTTTACGACGACATCTGGCAGGCGTTCGCGGTCTTGCTCCCGGTGCGGACGGTCGGCGTCATGGGCGACGGCCGCACCTACGATTCCGTTCTGGCGCTCCGCGCCGTCACCTCGACCGACGGCATGACCGCGGACTATTACCCGTTCAGCCACGCGTTTCTCGGGGCTTGCGCCACACGGATCATCAACGAAGTCCGCGGCGTCAACCGCGTCGTCTACGATGTGACGTCAAAGCCGCCGGGAACGATCGAGTGGGAGTAGGGGATACAGTCGTTCAACTTCTTGTCGCCAATCGTCTATTGTGCGGAGCATCGTGCAACCACCCGAAGCTTTACGATGACCATCACCACGTCCTTGTGGTCCGGTGTCAGCACCACTCGAGAGCGGGCCGCTCACCCCCTTGCCCCTCTCCCAAGGGAGAGGGGCAGCGCTTTCTTCTCCCCTCTCCTCTTGGGAGAGGGGTCGGGGGTGAGGGGCCTCGTGTTGCGGTCTCAGGACCAAACGTGAGGTCGGTTGCGATTGACAGCGGCTGTTTGCCGTCGGGATTTCATCCTTGAAAGGAACGTCGATTGCCCGACTTTGCCACAAGCCAGCTTGAATCGGGCGACCTCTCGCTCATGAAAGACCTGCTGGCGGTGTTCGGCGCGGCCTTCAATGAGCCCGCGACCTATGGCGACGCGATCCCCGGCGACGATTATCTTGCGAGACTGCTTTCCGGAACGCACTTCATCGCGCTTGCCGCGACCAAGGGCGAAGAGGTCGTCGGCGGGCTTGCGGCCTATGTGTTCGAAAAATTCGAGCAGGAGCGCCGCGAGTTCTACATTTACGACCTCGCCGTCGCCGCCGGGCATCGCCGGCAAGGGATCGCGACGGCGCTTATCGAACATCTCCGTCGGATCGCCGCCGCGCGCGGCGCCTATGTGATGTTCGTTCAGGCCGACAAGGGCGACGACCCGGCGATTGCGCTGTACACAAAGCTCGGGCCTCTCGAAGATGTCCTGCATTTCGATATCGCCGTGCCGGGGAATTGATGATGGGAGTGGGACTTTTGAAAGCACGGTTTCGGCGCCGCGCCAGGCGGATAGCGCCAGCCGGAACAGCCGATGCGGATCTGGGGAGGGGCGGCATTTCATCGCTAATCCCGGATAGACCTCGAAGTCAGCCTGCATCGCCGGTTCCCCGCCCCGCCGAAATCGACTAGGTAGCGGGACCTTGGAGTTCGGGCGCGAAGGACGACATGAAGGCGTTTCACACTTTGACCGGGCCGCTGGCCGTGGCGCTCCTCCTCCTCGTCCTCGTCGCCTGTGGCGAGCGGCCGCCGAAGACCGAGGTCGCCGAGCCCTTGGAGCCGCCGCCTTACGGCGAAGAAGAAGCCAATATCGAGGTCTGGCTCGACCAGATGGAAGTTGGTAGCCGCGAGCTTTACGCCGCGCGCGAGGCGGTCCTTGCCGCCGCGAAAATTCCGGAAGGGGCGAAGGTCGCCGACATCGGCGCCGGCACCGGGCTTTATTCGCTGATGTTCGCCGGCGCCGTCGGCTCGAAAGGCGTCGTCTACGCCGTCGATATCGAGCCGAGATTCCTGAAACTCATCAATCAGCGCGCGGCCGATCTCGATCTTGGCAATGTCGTCGCCGTGCTTGGCCGCGACGAGGACATCACCTTGCCGCCGTCGTCGGTCGATGTCGTCTTCATCGCCGACACCTATCACTATTTCGACGACCGCAAGGCGATCATGAAGACAATCAGCGACGCCCTCGTCCGCAAGGGGCGGCTGATCGTCCTCGACTACACGCTGAATGAGACGCACAAGGACGATCCGAGGCGCACCCACGTCCGCTTCGGCAAGGCCGGCCTCGTCAACGAGGTCAAGTCGTTCGGCTTCAAGCCCGTTGAAGAACCGGCGGTCCAGGGATTGACCGAGATTTATATGGTTGTGTTTGAGAAAGCGTGATGGCCCGTGCTGCGCGATGGATAGCGGGTTCCGCCAGGCGGCGGCCCCGGAATGACGGCGCACGACGCGATTCCGACTGGCCCTGCCGCTCGGTCCGTTGTGATGTTAGCCCGTCCAATTATGGCGCAATCCGGACGAACCCCAGCGCTATTTTTGCCGCAATCGGCGCCCATCTTCGAGCGATCGGCAAGCGGGCTGGGGCCTGGCTCGGAGGATTGAAATGAGAAGCATGAGAAATACGGCGGCGGCGCTGCTGATCGGGTTTGGCGCGCTCGGGCTGACCGCGGCGGCGTCGGCTGAAGACGACAACCGCGATCGCAATCACCGCGAACACGACGCGCGCGAGCACAATTCTCGCGGCGACCGCGATGACGATCATCGCGGCGACCATCGCAGAAACGACCGTCGCAAAGGCGATCATCGCCGGGACGATCACCGTTACGATCATCGGCGGTCCGACTATCGCAACGATCATCGCCGCTACGCCGGGCGGCGCCCGGAACTATGCAGGGTCGACCACGACCATCGCTATCACCATCGCGACTATTACAGCTACTATCCGCGCGACCGCTATTATTCGAGCGATCCGGGATTCTCGATTTCGCTCAATCTCGGCAATCGCGGCTATTACGACCGCGGCGGCAGCTATAATAACCGCCCCTATTACGACCAGCGCGGCTATCGCGACGCCGGCCGGGTCGTCAATCGCGAGACCTATCGCCTCAGCGGCTATGACGCCCGCGCGGTTCTGGTCGAGGAAATCTATCCGGGCCGGCGCGGCGCGGAACTCGTCTGCACGGTGACGGCGCGCGGACCCGACGCGCAGTATGTGCCGTACGGCCAGCTCCGCTCGATCGCCGCGCGCGAATGTTCGCACAGAGCCGACATTCGCGTATACGCGTAATCGTTTCAGGTGTCGGGTGTCAGCATCTTCTTTGACACCTGACTACCTGACGCCTGCTTTGGCGCGGTCGGCGATCGCGTGGATGCCTTTGGGTCTGGGCGCCGCCGCGGCGCCGGCTTCGGTGCGGACGCGCCAGAACCGCATCACGCGCTCGGCCGCTTCGTGCGGCACCTTCAGATAGAGATCGAGAATTCTCAGCGCCTTCTGCTGCTCGTCGTCGCCGCGCTGGAGGCCGAACACGATCTTGGCGAAGGTCGAGCGCTCAAGTCCCGCCGCCCGGCACGCGATCGCCAGCGATTCAAACGATTTATCCTGGGTGATGCGCTGCGCGGTCGAGGTGTCGACGCCGACATAATGCGCGAACGAGAACAGGAATTCAGTCGGCCGGCGGCTTTCGACCAGATCCTTCAAAAGGGTTTCGTTGAGGAGGTTGGCGCGGATCTTGTCTTCGACGAATTTCCGCGCCGCTGAAACATCCGACTGCGCGCCATCGACCGCCTGCCGGAGAATCTTGCTGCGGTTGCCTTCGATCGCTTCGTCGATCAGCGCCGGATCGAGAAGGTCGGAGCGGCGCAAGATCTCGCGCTTCAAGGCCGACGACACGAAGAAGTACATCTGCGTCAGGAGATTGGCCGGCAGATCGTAGCGTTCCGTGAGCGGGGCCTGCAGATCGGGGAGGGTTCGCGAATGCTCGACGAGTTTGGCGATCGTCTCGCCGGTAAAGCGCGCGCCCTGGTTTTCGGCGAGCGTGACGAGGACTTCCTTGTCGCCGCGCTCGACGAGTTCGGCGGAGACCGCTTCCGTCAGTTCGCGGCGGCGCGAGATCGCCTTCATGTGATCTTGCGTCCGCTGGCGGATGACGCGGATCAGGTCTTCCTCGGAGAGCGCGGCGCTGCGCTCGAGGATCGGCTGCGCCACGGTGATTTCGTCGTGCGCAAGCTGGCGCACCAGATTGCGCGGCGCGTTCGGCGTGTCGGCGAGCTTTTCGGCGATTTCAACGCGCAGCGCGATCTCGACCGATTCCGTCACCTTGGTCAGGATGACGTCGAAATGCTGCATCTCGATCGAGGTGTAGCGGTCGGGCGCCGCCATGAACACGTCGGTGATCTCGCGCAGGAGGTCGGCGCGCTTTTCGGTCGATCCCTCGCGCGCGACTTCGATCAGCTGCTTTAGCCGCGAGACGTTTCCCGCCCCTCCGCCGCCGGTTTGTGCAGGCATACTCGGAACTTCCCCTCAGCTAGCGGCCGATGATGGACCCAGAAGCGTAAAAATTTCGCTGCATCGGTAAGGGAAACTCGTATTTACCGTGAGGGTCCGACCGGAAAGCATTCTCGCGAGCACGGGTCAAAAAAACCGCCGTCACCCCGCGGCCGCGTGTCTTCACGCGGAACCCGGGGTCCATTTCTCACCCTATCCCGCGCTGCGCGATGGATTCCGGGTTCCGCCAAGAGGCGGCCCCGGAATGACAACGCTCGAATTTACCGCTTTGGTTTTCGTCCGGACCCGAGGCGCGCCGGAAGCGAGTTTTCAAACGGAGCGGGAGTGGTTAAGAATTCCTTGCCTTGTCCCCCGGGAGCAATTTTCGATGCGCGTTTTGACTGCCGCCGCCGCCGCGATGATGCTTGCCGCCTGCGCCGGGACGTCCGGGCTGAAGCTCGGCGGGGGCGAGAATTACGCCGCGGCGTCGGCGCTGGGGGCCGGGCTTCCGCCGTCGGAGGCGCGCGTCCTTGCCCCCGCTTTTTTGCAGGCGATCGAAAAGGGCGCTGGCGGCGAGCGCTTCGACTGGCGGGGCGAGGCTTCCTTTGGCTGGGTGAAGGCGCGCGCGCCCCGCCTCGGCAATCTGAAGGCCGACGAGAACGACCGCCCGCCATTTCCGGACGGACTCGATTTCAGCGAGACCTATGAGACCGAGCAGGGGCTTTACGCGCTGACCCGCAACGCCAATGTGCGGCTGGCGCCCTCGACCGATGCGCCGACCCTCGAACAGCTCCTGTCCGGGACCGGCGTCACCGTCATCGGCAAGGTCGTCGGCAAACCGTGGATGCTGATCGAAGAGGGCGGCAAGGTCCGCGGCTATGTCCACGAAGACCTGATGATCAAGGCCCCTGGAACCGAACTCGATCTCGCCGGCGGGCCAAGGCGGCAAGCGGTGATGTGCCGCGGCTATGAACAGCGCCTCTCCTGGGGCGGCCGCTCCGATCTGTGGGAAGGCGTCGCCTGCAAGGAAGACGAGCGCTGGGTCGTCAAAGCGCGCCCCGGCGACGAGCCGGTGAAATTGTTCTGAAGGGTTCCCGCAGCGTTTGCTTCGTCACGGCGAGTCGTCGGCGGCCGCCTCCGCTCCATCGCCGCCGAGCGCGCGGTAGAGTTCGATGACATTCGCCGCTTCCGCAAGACGCGCGCCGACGAGCTCTTGACGCGCGGTGTAATCTTCCCGCTGGGCGTCGAGCACGGCGAGATAGTCATCGACGCCATTGCGAAAGCGCGCGTCCGCCAGATCGAAGGTGCGCGCCGCCGCGTTGGCGAGGTTTTCGGTCGCCTCGACGCGCTCGCCGATCGTGCGGCGCGTCGCAAGGGCGTCGGCGACTTCGCGAAATGCCGTCTGGATTGCGCCCTCATACTGAGCCGCGGCGATATCGCGATCGATCTTCGCTCCGGCAAGGCTGGCGCGGTTCCGCCCGCCAGTGAAAATCGGCACGCTGATCGACGGCGCAAAGCTCCAGACGCCCGTTCCCGCGGAGAAGAGGTCGTCAAGGTCGGCGCTCGCTGTCCCGGCGCTCGCGGTCAGGAGAATGCGCGGAAAGAAGGCGGCGCGCGCGGCGCCGATATTGGCGTTTGCCGCTCTCAACAGATGCTCCGCCGACAGAATGTCAGGGCGTCCGAGAAGAATGTCGGAACGGACGCCGGTCGGCGCCGCGCGGCGGAGTTCGACCTCGGCGATCGCGTCTACGGCGTGGACGCTCGTTGGCGCCGATGCGCCCACCAGCAGCCGCAGCGCGTTCTCGTCGCGGGCGACCTGCGCTTTGAGGGCGGCGGCGTCGGCGCGGGCTCGCTCGACCAATGTGCGCGCCCGCTCGACGTCGAGACCGTTGCCAAGACCATTCTCGACCAGCTCGATCGTCAAATCCAGCGATTGCCGCCGGCTTTCAAATGTCTCGCCCGCAAGTCCGAGCAGTTCGCGATCGGCGGCAAGCCGCAGATAGGCGTTCGCGACTTCGGCGATGAGCGCGATCGCCGCCGCCTTCCGGGTCCCATCGACGGCGAAGTAGCGCTCAAGGGCCTCGCGGTTGAGGCTTCTGACGCGTCCGAAAAGATCAAGCTCATAGGCGCTGACGCCGGCGTTCACCGAATACTGCTCGAAGATGCTGGGGCCCGCGCCCACGGGCGCGCCAAGGCCGCGGGAAATAGCGTTCTCGCCCGTGCGCTGGCGAAAATAATCCGCCGAGGCGCCGATCGCCGGAAAGCTTTCGGCGCGCTGGATCCGGTGCAGCGCGCGCGCGCGTTCGACATTGAGTGCGGCGACCCGCAGATCGCGATTGTTTAAAAGCGCCTCTTCGATCAGCGCGCGCAAAGCGGGATCGACGAAGACGTCGCGCCAGGAGAGGAGGGTCGATCGGTCGCCACTCTGTTCGCCGACGGATGCGGGAACTGGCGAGGCCGGACGCTCATAGCCGGGCGCCATCGACGCGCACGCCGACAGCGTCACCGCCGCGCCGACACCAACCAGCATACGGATCCGCATCGTCAGGCCCCGGTAAGCCGCGGCGCGCTGGCTTGCGCGCGACGGCGATCAAAGAGGCGCCGCACCAGCACGTAAAACAGCGGTGTGAAAAAGACGCCGAGGAAAGCGGCGGCGAGCATGCCGCCGA
>JBGTLL010000029.1:0-6881 GCA_041744115.1 Parvularculaceae bacterium
GCCCCTCGACGCGGACCTCGCCCGCGACGAGGCCGTCGGCGCGCGCGGCGGCCTCTCGAAAATCCTGCGGCGCAAATCCGCGATTGATATAGACAAAGCGCCGACCGCCGGTTTTCACATCCGGCGCGTCGAGCGGCGTAAAGACGTAAACGCCCGCTTCTCCGTCATAGGTGCCGAACACCCCCGATTCGAGATCGTGCGCATAGACGCCATCGAGAAAGACCGGCTGATATTCCATCTTTTCACCGGCCGCCGCGCGCGCCAATGCTTCGTCGAAGGCGACCGGAGCCGAAGCGAGCCGCGCGTCCATGCCTGCGATCAGGTCGAGCTTCCACGCGCGTCGCTGGAGTTGCCAGGCGCCAAGCGCGCAAAGGACCGCAAACGCCAGCGCCGTCGCTATCACGAGGCCCGGCCCGATGCGCACTTTCATTGCTCGCGCCGGCCTTGTTCCGCCTTGTGCTTGAACTGGAGCGCAATCAGCGTCGCCTTGAACGGGCGAAGCAGCGCCAGCGACAATGCAATCGCAACGCCGCCCGAAATCAGGAACGCGGCCCACATCGGCGCAAAGAAAACGTAGCGGGCGACAAAGACAACCGCCACCGCAATGAAGCCGACAATAAACATGATGAAAACGGCGGGTCCGTCGCCAGCGTCCGCTTTCGAATAATCGAGGCTGCAAACTTCGCAGCGGTCTTTCAGTCCGATGAAGGATTTGAACAGCGCCCCCTGACCGCAACGCGGACATTTGCCCGCAAACCCGGCGGCGAAAGGCGACACTGGCGGCAAATCAGTCATCTGCGTCAGGCGCCGTCTTTCTTCGTGTAGACGATCCGCGCCGCGGTTTTCGGCGCGTCGGTCCGGCGCCAGGCTTTCGCGGCGGCCACGACAGCGGCGGCCGTTTTGGCGACACAGGTCGATTCATCCCGGACTTCGAGCGCGCCGCGGGCGACGTATTTTTTCTTGTAGGATACGGGCAGCGTTTCGCAATCGATCATCGCCATGGTGACGACGCCGTTGCCTCGCGTCGCCAGAAAATAAAACGGATCGTCGTCGTCGGTTGCCCACAATTGCGCGGCGAAGCCGCTGCGCCCGATGCTCCGGAAGCGCGCATGGGTCACGTCGTCTTCGCCCTCGACGGAGAAACTATGGAGTCCGGACGCGTCATGGCTGATCCCGATGGTCATGCATTCGGGCGCGGCAGTCTCCTCCTCAAATTGGCAGGCGGTATAGTCGCCGTCGGCAAAAACAACCGCTTTCGCGTTCTTTGCGTCAAAGAGCAGGCCTTCGCTGGTCAGGCAGCCAGCGATCAACATCACGCCCAGCGCGACCGCGCCGGCGCGTCGTATTGCTGTCATTTCAAATACCCCCGGTTGATCCGCGGGATGCAGTCTAGGACAAAAGGCCCTGATTGCCGAGCACGTAAACAAACGCAAACAGGAACAGCCAGACCACGTCGACAAAGTGCCAGTACCAGGCCGCCGCTTCAAAGCCGAAATGGCGGTCCGGCGTGAAATGCCCGGCCAGCGCGCGGAAGAAGCAGACGGTCAGAAAGATCGTGCCGATAATAACGTGCAGGCCGTGAAAACCCGTCGCCATGAAGAAGGACGCGCCGTAAATGCCGCCGCCCGAAAACTTGAACATGCCGGTTGTCAGCGCTTCGCTGTACTCGACCACCTGCAGAAAAGTGAAGAACGCGCCGAGCACAATTGTCACGGCGAGGCCCCGCACGAGACCTTTCTGGTCGTTGTGCAAGACCGCGTGATGCGCCCAGGTCACCGTCGTGCCCGACAGCAAAAGGACCAGCGTGTTGATCAGCGGCAGGCCCCAGGGATCGAGCGGCTCAACGCCTTGCGCGCCTTCCGGCGGCCAGACGCCGCCGGTCGCGTGCTGACGGAAATCATTGCCGAGGAACGCGGGATCGCCATTGAGGTTCAGCATCTGCGCGCCGTCGGTCAACAGGATGGCGCCGCTGGCGTCCGGGAATAGCGCGGCGCCGAAGAACGCCCAGAACCAGGCGGCGAAGAACATGACTTCGGATGCGATGAAGAGGACCATGCCGTAGCGCAGGCCAAGGCGAACGACGGTCGACGTATTCTCGCCGGTCAGGCTTTCCCGGATGACGTCGCGCCACCAGCCGATCATGGTCACAAGAATGCCGGCAAATCCGATGAGGAAGAGCCAGCTTCCCTTCATCGCGAACAGCGGGTTTCCGCTCGCATCAGCGCCGCCGAGAACGAGGCCGGATTCGCCCGCGCCCGATTTCATCCATATCACGGCCCCGACCATCAAAGCGGTGGCGGCGACGCCGCCGATAATCGGCCACGGGCTCGGATTGACGAGATGGTATTCGTGCTTGACCTCAGCGCCGGCCATGGAATCGCCCCTGACGAGTTACGTTTGGCGTCGTCTATAGCCTTGTGCGGACGGGCTTTCCAAGCCCCGGCGGCGTCGCCGCGGCTGCGACAAATGCCGCGCGACGCTACCCGCTTGCATGCGGAGATCCTTGGTGACGGCGCGCGGCGAAGGAAGACGCCCGCCTCCTCAGAGCCTGACCGAAAAGTATTCTCGCAAATACGGGCGAAAAAAAAGTCGTCACCCCGGGGCCGCGCGTCTTCGCGCGGAACCCGGGGTCCATTTCTCAGCGAATCCAAGGTTGCGCGATGGATTCCGGGTTCCGCCAAGAGGCGGCCCCGGAATGACAATCTCGGAAATTGCTGCGTTAGTTTTCGGTCAGGCTCTGAGGATGCCCGTAGGGCCGTCTGGAAGGATGGCGGCGCGCCTCGCCGCTACTTCGATCCCGACGCGTCGCCGGAAGAATCATCCCAAGGGAAGAAGGTATAGGACAGCGTCACCGTCTGGACGTCGTCGAGGTTGGGGTCGTCGGCGATTTTCGGGTCGATGAAATAGGTGACCGGCATCGATGCGACTTCGCCGGCCTTCAGGGTCTGTTCGACGAAACAGAAGCAATCGATCTTCCGGAAATAGAGGCCGGCCTTGGCGGGCTGCACGTTGAAGGTCGCGCGCCCGGTCAGCGGCCGGCCGGTCAGATTCGCGGCGCGATAGAAAGCAAGGCCGGTCTCGCCGACATTGAGCGTCTGATCGACCTGTTCCGGCTTGAAACTCCAGGCGAGCCCGTCGCCGACCGTCGCGTCAAAGCGGATGGTGATCTTCCGGGCGAGGACGGCGTCGGCGCCCTTGTCGGCGCGCTGCGTCGTGCCGTCAAAGCCGGTGATCTGGCAGAAGGCCTTATAGGCCGGAACCGCGGCGAAAGAGAGACCGACCATGGCCGCGACAACGCCGGCGACGATGGTTGCGGTTTTCCTGTTCTTGCGGGCGCGGTCGTCCGTCATCCGGGTGCTCCGCCGCCGATATTGCCGCTGATTTTGAGGATCGTCACCGCAAACACGATAATGACAAAGGCGCCAAGCGCGAGCGCAATCGCCGCGTTGCGTTGCCCGCGGCGCTTGCCCGCTTCTGCCGAATGTTCGTTGTCAGCCATTGAGCGCGACGAGGTCCTCAACCAGCAGCGCTGCGAACAGCGCGAAGAGATAGAGAATTGAATAGGCGAACAATTGCTTCGCCGATTCCTTGTCGCGCGGCGGCGATCTGAAAACGCGCCACGCCAGCAGCAAAAAACCCGCGCCGAACGCTGACGAGATCGCGAGATACGCAACGCCGCCGAGTCCGGTCGCATAGGGCGCAACACTCGCGATCACGAGCAACGCTGAATAGCCGACAATCTGCTTCTTCGTCGACGCCTCGCCCGCGACATTTGGCATCATCGGGACGCCGGCGCGCGCATAGTCGCCTTCGCGATACAGCGCGAGCGCCCAGAAATGCGGCGGCGTCCACAGGAAGATGATGGCGAACAGGATCCACGCGTCCGCGGGCGCAGCGCCCGCTGCCCGCCGGGCGGATGGACCGCGCCGCCGCGCTCCATTTCGGCGTCGTGCTGTCGGTTTTTTCGGTGCTGCTGATGGGGCTGGCGCTGAACTATGCCGCCGCCGCGCTGCTTGCCGCCTCGATTCTATTCTACGTGTTGATCTACACCGTCTGGCTCAAGCGGCGGACGCCGCAGAATATCGTCATCGGCGGCGCGGCGGGTGCTTTCCCGCCGATGGTCGGCTGGGCCGCCGCGACCGGCGACGTGACGTTGCTGCCCATTTTGCTGTTCGCGCTCATTTTCCTGTGGACGCCGCCGCATTTCTGGGCGCTCGCGCTGTTCGTCAAGATGGATTACGCCAAGGCCGGCGTGCCGATGCTGCCCGTCGTCTCGGGCGAGCGCACGACGCGTCACCAGATCGGCCTCTACACCATCCCTATGGCGCTGTGCGCGGTCGCGCCTTGGGCGCTGGGGCTGACGGGGGCGATCTACGGGCTGGTCGCACTGGTCGCGAGCGTGGTGTTCGGCGTGTTCGCCGTTCAGGTCGCCACCCGTACCACGCAGGTGGATGACACGATGGCTCCTGAAAAGCGACTGTTCAAATGGTCGATCCTGTATCTGTTCATCGTCTTCGCCGCGCTGGTCGTGGACCGCTTCGCATGACCCTCGATCCCGCAGCCGAGGCGCGTGCCATCCGCAAGCGCCAGCGCGCGCGCGCAAGCGTGATGGCGTGGATATTGGGATCGCTGGTGGTGCTGTTCTTCGCCATCACCATCGTCAAAATCCAGGCGGGGATGGGCACATGACGCGCAATCTGCGCACTGCGCTGCTGGCGGGCCTGTTCGTCTGCACCATGGCCGGCGTCGGCTTCGCCAGCGTGCCGCTGTACCGCCTGTTCTGTCAGGTCACCGGCTTCAACGGCACCACCCAGATGGGCAGCGAGGCCCCCGGCGCGGTCAACCGCAAGGTGATGGTGCGGTTCGATTCGAACGTCTCGCCCGCGCTCGGCTGGAGCTTCAGTCCCGAGGTCGCGTCCGAAACCGTCGATATCGGCGGGCGCGACATGGCCTTCTTTACCGCCACCAACAATGCCTCGCGACCGATGACGGGCACCGCGACGTTCAACGTCACGCCCAGCCAGGCAGGCAAATATTTCACCAAGATCCAGTGTTTCTGCTTCACCGAGCAGACGCTGCAGCCCGGTGAGACGATGCGGATGCCGGTGATCTTCTACGTCGATCCCAAGATGCTCGACGATCCCGATGCGCTGGACGTCAATGCGATCACCCTCAGCTACACCTTTTACCCGGTGGACCAGCCCAAAACCGCCAGCTAGAGCGGCCGACGCAACCACCGCCCGACGATCAGACAGGGAAAGCCCATGGCCGGCGCCACCAACCACGATTATCACATCCTTCCCCCCAGCCCCTGGCCGCTGATCGGCGCGCTGACCGCGTTCGTCATGGCGGCGGGCGCGGTGATGTGGATGCACGATGCGGCACAGGGCGGCTTCGTCTTCCTGATCGGTGCGGCGGGCGTGATCTTCACCATGGTCGGCTGGTGGGCGCAGGTGATCAAGGAGGCCAATGGCGGCGATCACACGCCGGTGGTGCAGCTGCATCTGCGCTATGGCATGATCCTGTTCATCGCGTCCGAAGTGATGTTCTTCGTCGGCTGGTTCTGGGCGTTCTTCGATTTCGCGCTGTTTCCGGTGCCAATGCTGGTGACCGACGGCGTTCCCGAACTGCTGTCCGACGCCGCCGCGGCCAATCCGACCTTTCCCGCGCAGGGGATCGAGGTGATCAACGCGTTCGAACTGCCGCTGCTGAACACGCTGATACTGCTGCTGTCGGGCACCACCGTCACCTGGGCGCACCACGCGCTGCTCCACGGCGACCGTGAGGGGCTGAAGAATGGCCTGTGGCTGACGATCATCCTGGGCGCGATCTTCTCGGCCATCCAGGCCTATGAATATGCCCATGCACCGTTTGGTTTCGGCGCGACCAACTATAGTTCGTCCTTCTACATGGCGACCGGTTTCCACGGTTTCCACGCGCTGATCGGCACGATCTTCCTGATCGTCTGCCTGATCCGCAGCTACAAGGGCGATTTCACCCCGCGCCAGCATTTCGGCTTCGAGGCCGCGGCCTGGTACTGGCATTTCGTCGATGTCGTGTGGTTGTTCCTGTTCGTCTCGATCTATGTCTGGGGCGGCTGGGGTGCCCCGATCCACGGCTGACCTCGCGGTCGCGCCGACCACCGGCCAGGCCGCGATGCGCGGTCTGTGTCCGGCGTGTGGCGCGGCCAGCCTGTTCGCGGGCACGCTGCGTTTCGCCGATAGCTGCCCGCGATGCGGTTTGGATTTCGGCCGGTTCAACGTCGGCGACGGTCCTGCGGCCTTCCTCACGCTCATCGTCGGAACGCTGATCGCGGGGCTGGCGATCTGGCTCGAGCTCGCCATGTCGCCGCCCTGGTGGGTGCATGTCCTGATCTGGCTGCCCGTCACGATCATTGGCGTGATGCTGTCCCTGCGCGTCGCCAAGGCGGCGTTGCTCGCGCTGGAATACAAGAACAAGGCGCGCGCGGCGTGAAGCGGCTACCGCTGATCCCGACGCTCGTCGTCACCCTAGCCATCGCCGCGATGATCGGGCTCGGCGTGTGGCAGCTGGCGCGCGCGAACGAAAAGGACGCGCTGCTTGCGCTGTACCGCGCCAATCTGAACCAGCCGGCCATGGCCTTTCCGCGCATGGCACCGGTGCCCGACGCGGCGATGTTCCGCCGTTCCTCGGTCATGTGCCTCGAGGTGACCGGCTGGACCACCAGCGGCGGTCGCGCGGTGGACGGCACTACGGGCTATCGCCACATTGCGCGGTGCCGTACGGGCGGGGGCGAGGGGCCGGGCGCGCTGGTCGACATGGGGGTCGCGCGCGATCCGCAGTTCAAGCCAGTCTGGGGCGGCGGGCAGGTCGCGGGCACGATCACCACCGAACGGCAATCG
>JBGTLL010000030.1:0-2469 GCA_041744115.1 Parvularculaceae bacterium
GCGTGCTCCCGGCCGTGCTCGGCAACCATACGAACCGCGCGTTCACGCACCTCAGGCGAATAATTTGGTCTTTGCTGTTTGTCTGTCATAGGTCCACTCTCTCAAAGAAAATGGCCTCCGGCAAACCCGGCGCGGTTCAGATCGACAAGCGGGGCCCCTTCATCAAAAATTATGTAGAATGTCGCGTGCAGTCGTTGCCCACATACGTTCTCGGCGGCACTTAAATGAGGACACGCCCTGGTCCTAATCCCTAATCCCTATCCTAATCCGTAATCCCTAGTCCCCAATCGCTATACAGCTTTCAGCCGCGGGGCCTTTTCGTCCACAAGCCGCCCCGAGGCGCAGCCGACGACGTGGCTGATCGTTTCGCCGTTTTCGGCGAGCGGCGCCGTCATGCAGCGGAACAGGACCTTGCGCCCATCGCAAAGGGTCAAGTCGCTGTCGTGGTGATGGGGTCCTTCGGCGGCGACCGCCGCGTCGATATTGGCGGCCGCCATGTCGAGCAGCGACAAGGTCCAGTCCGCCGCGCCCTGCAGATAAATCGCCGACAGTTTGGAAAGCTCCGACCCGAGATAGATGAAATAGGGAAAGCCGACCGACTGTTTCAGATCGACAACAAAGACCCAGTTCCAGTCGGGCCCGAGATCGACGGTGCGCATGTCGGCCCAGCTCGGGTACGATCCGCGCGCCGACCCGGCCCAGACCGAGAGCAGCCGCTGCGCCAGCCGGCGGTCGGAAGGCGGCGCGATGATCGCCTGGTCGAAGAGCCCCGCTGTCTCCTGGATCATCGCGCCCGCTTCCCGCGCCCTTTGGTCTTTGGCCCGCCTTGCCGGCGGGCCTATCCGCCTCTTTCGCGCAACAAATTCCGGCTCATTTGAAATTACGGTTCGTTCATTGAAGGATCGTTACGGCCGGGCGAGGCTTTTGTTTCCAATTGTCGGAATTTCCGTCACCTTGATGACAGTCGGGGCCCAGAACGGCAGAACCGCCCGTGGCGCTGGACCCTGACTTTCGTCAGGGTGACGAGGGTTCGTCAGCGACGAGGTTGGATTGCCATCATCATGTTCGTCAGGCTGACGAAAGTCAGCATCCAGAGCCGCAACGGGAACCGCCCGTGGCGCTGGACCCTGAGAAGAAACAGAAGCCCGAATTGCGCCGCCATCGCCGATCCGCCTATAAGCGGCGAAATCCGGCCAATTGCGAAAGGCTCAGCATGGACGCAGTCTACATGATCGTCGCCTTCCTCACGGTGATGGTGATTTTGAATGTGGTGACCACGGGGCGTGTGGATTGAAGGAGGTTCGGGAATGAGGAATGGGGAATAGGGAATAGGAAGGCCCTACCCCAATTCCCTATTCCTATTCCCTGTTCTGCCGATGATTGGCGACATCCTCTTCATCCTCCTCGGCCTTGCCGTTCTCCTCGTCGGCGGGGATCTGCTTGTCCGGGGCGCGGTCGGGCTGGCGACCGCGCTCAAAATCTCGCCGCTCCTCGTCAGTCTGACGATCATCGCCTTCGGCACCTCGGCGCCGGAACTGGTCGTCGCCGTGACCGCGGTCCTTGAAAAATCCTCCGGCATTGCGCTTGGCAATATCATCGGCGCCAACATCGCGAATGTCTTTCTCGTGCTCGGTCTGCCGGCGCTGATCTTTCCGATTTCGGCGCATGTTGCGGGGCTTCGGCGCCATGGCGTCGTCCTCCTCATCGCGACAGCCGCCTTTGCGGCGATCGCTTATGGGGCGGGCGCGCTCAATCCCGCGACCGGCGCCGCGCTCCTCGCGGGCATCGTGCTCTATGTCCTGTTCCTTGCGTTGGTGGCGCGGAAGTCAAAGGGCAAGGACCCCGTTATCGACGAAGTCGCCGAGTACACCGAAGGCGCGCGGGAAAAACTCGGCGCCGCGCTGCTTTACGTCGTCGCCGGCTTCATCGGCCTTCCCGTCGGCGCGGATCTTCTGGTGACGAACGGGTCGTCGCTCGCGGCGGAGATTGGCGTTCGCGGAGAACTGATCGGCCTCACGGTCGTCGCCATCGGAACCTCGCTGCCGGAACTTGCGACGGTGATGGCGGCGGCCTTCCGCAAGAAGTCGGATGTCGCGATCGGCAATGTTGTCGGCTCGAATATTTTCAATCTTTTCGCGGTCGGCGGCGCCGCAGGCCTCGCCGGTTCAGCGGCTTTCGACGCCCCGTCTCTCCGCCTCGAGCTGCCGGCCATGATCCTCGCCGCGCTTGTGCTCTGCCTTTTCATTTTCGCGCGCCGGGATATCGGGCGGCTTTCTGGTCTCGCCTTCATCCTCATCTATGGCGCCTTTATCGCCGCGCTTCTGATGTCCGCGAGCGGATGATGGGGCGCGGCGTTCTCGTCACCGGCGGGGCAAGGCGGATCGGCGCCGCGATCACCGAGCGCCTCGCGCGCGAAGGCTGGCGCGTCGCCGTGCATTACCATCAAGCGCCGGAAGAGGCCGAGGCGCA
>JBGTLL010000031.1:0-10908 GCA_041744115.1 Parvularculaceae bacterium
GCGGACAGGCGGCGTCGCTGACGCGCGGCGTGCCGACCAACGGCCGCATCGCCAATGGCGCCGTCGTCGAGCGCGAGATCGCCTATGACATCGGCGGGCGAACGTCGGTGCGGCTGGCGCTGCGCAACCCCGACTTCACGACGGCGGGACGCATCAGCGCCGCGATCAATTCATCGCTCGGCGTGGGCGCCGCGTCGGTAGCCGACCCCGGCACGGTCCGCCTCGACCGCCCGCAGAATTTCGAAGGCGACATGGTCGCGCTGATCGCCAGCATCGAAGGTCTCGCCGTTGACGCCGACACCAGCGCCAAGGTTGTCATCGACGAGACCGCCGGCGTTGTCGTCATCGGCGACGATGTCCGCGTCTCGACAGTTGCAATCGCGCAAGGCAATCTCACCATTTCCGTCGGCGAGACGCCGCAGGTCAGCCAGCCGAGCCCGTTCTCGCGCAATGGCGAAACCGTCGTCGTGCCACGCACCAGCGTCGGCGCCGATGAAGAGCCGTCGGATCTGAAAATCGTCGAGGAAAGCGTGCGTCTTCGCGATCTCATCGACGGCCTCAATGCGCTTGGCGTTTCCCCGCGCGATCTGATCGCCATTTTGCAGGCGATCAAGGCGGCGGGCGCGCTCCAGGCCGATATCGAGGTCATGTAATGACACCGGCGATCGCACCCCTCGCCGCCCCCGCGACAGCACCCGCGCACAACACCGCCCGCATTGACGCCGCCGCGAAGGAATTCGAGGCGGTCTTCATCGCGCAGATGCTGGCGCCGCTGTTTTCATCCGTCGATACGCCGGAAATCGCGGGCGGCGGCAAGAGCGAGGAATTCTTCAAGAGCCTGCTTCAGGAAAGCTACGCCAGGGCGATGGCCGAACGCGGCGGCTTCGGTCTTGCCGCCCATGTGAAATCAACCCTCATCGATCTTCAGGGCGCGCGCGCCGCGCCCTCTCCGCGGGAGTCCGTGAAATGACAATGGCGACGCTTGATGCAACGACACGTGTGAAAACCCTGATTGCGCTCACCGAAGAATTGACCGCGATCATTTGCGAGGAAAACGAGCTTCTCGCGGCGCGCCGGCCGCAGGAAATCTCGCCGCTGCAGTCGGACAAAGCGCGGCTTGCGGCCGCCTACGCGCAATCGATCCGCCACGTCGCGGCGGATCGCTCGGGCGTCACTGCCGCCGGCGAAGGCCTCATTGCACAACTCCGTGACCTGACGAAAACATTCGAGGCTAGGGCGCAGCATCAGCGCGCGCTTCTCGAGGGCGCGCGCGCCGCCGGCGAAAGCGTCCTCAAAGCGATTGCGGAGGAAGCGGGCGCTGCGAACCAGCCCGGATACGGCGCAAGACGCGCCCTAGTCCCGGCGCCCCTCGTCATTGACGACAAGGCGTAAGGCGCGCCCGAAGGCGGCCCCGCAAAACGCGAAAACCCGCGCCTCGTGAACTTTTCGAGACACGGGTTCGCGCTGTCGCGGGAATGGTTCCGCGAAAGTTTGGAGAGAAGCCGCGCGGGACAAGTCCCTATGTCGTAGTGGCGTCGGACTTTTCAAGTTCAGTCCCGCGCTCCCGGCGCGGCGCGCATATCGCCTTGCGAAGACGACCGCCGTCCGGTTCTTATGGCGCTTTTGCGGTTCCGGCGGGCCCGACCGTAATCGAGAGCAAGCGCTCTCTCAAAAGCCCGGGCTCTGCGGCCGGCATGGGTCGAGGCGTTTTCCGTTTACGCGAACGCCTCGCACCCAGCGCGCCATCTCGAAGCCGTTGCAAACGGTCGCGTCAACGTCTCTCCAGCCTCGATGAAAGCATCATACGCCAGATAAAAAGGAGGGGGATAACTTTGTCGATCGTCGCAAAGATCGGACGAAGATTTAAGGTTGACGAAAGCGGCGGCGTTGATTGCGCGAGGTTTTTCGCGCCGCGCGGCGCGCCGTCGTCAACGCACAACGGAGCATGCCGCCATCTTTCGAGACGCCGCGTTAAGGACGCGGCTCCCCGGGATGAAGATTTTATTGGCTACAAACTTTTTTGCGCGGCCCCGCGGGGCATTCTCGAGATCATCGCGGCCCCGCTGGTCAGGCCGGTCGTGAATCGCCTGACGCGCCCTTCACATAAATTTTCGCGCCATCGACTCTGGTGATCTCGACCTCGGCGCCAGCGGCGAAATCCTCGCCAGTTTCGCTTTCGGCGATCCACGCGGTGTCGTTAAAGCGGACGCGCCCCTGCCCCGACGAAAAATTCTCTTCGACGCGGACGCGCCGGCCGATTTTCTGCGCGCCGCCTTCATTCAAGGTCAGATGATCGGCCTGGCTCTTGTGCAGCCACGGCTTCACGCGCGGCGTTGCAAAGATCGTCAGCAACACGGTAATCGCGGCGAACAGCGCAAGCTGCAGCCGCCATTCGCCGTCGAGCGGCCAGATGTCGGCGACGCCGACGACGGAAGCCGCCGCCGCCGGCCACAGGAAATAGGTCGTACCCGTCGCAATTTCGACCATCAGCAGAATCGCCGCCAGCACGAACCAGTACCAGAACGGCATTGTCTGAAAAAATTCGATCATCCGATCCTCCCTACCGCGCCGCCGGAACGGAACCGTTGCCGCGCTCGCGCCCGGTTTCCAAAGCGTCCCGCGCCAGCGCGCCGACGCCGGCGATCGAGGCGACGAGCGCCGACATTTCCGCGGGTACAATGACGGTTTTCTGCTGCGGCGACACCGCGAGTTTTTCAAACGCCGCCACATATTTCTGTGCGATGAAGTAATTGATCGCGTTGACGTCGCCCCGCGCGATCGCTTCGGAGACCATCGTCGTCGCCTTGGCCTCGGCTTCCGCTTCGCGTTCGCGCGCTTCGGCGTCGCGGAAGGCGGCCTCCTTGCGCCCTTCGGCTTGCAGGATGGCCGATTGCTTCTCGCCTTCGGCCCGCAGGATCGCCGACTGCTTGTCGCCTTCGGCGGTGAGGATCTCGGCGCGCTTCAGGCGTTCGGCTTTCATCTGCCGCGCCATCGCCTCGGTGATGTCGGCGGGCGGCGACAGATCCTTGATCTCGAGGCGCGTCACCTTGATGCCCCAGGGCTGCGTCGCAGCGTCGATGACGCGCAAGAGGCGGTCATTGATGTCGTCACGGTTCGACAGAACCTGGTCGAGGTCGAGCGATCCGATGACCGTCCTGATATTCGTCATCGCGAGATTGGAAATGGCGCTCGTCAGATTGGCGACTTCGTAAGCGGCGGACGCTGCATCCATGATCTGGATGAAGGCGATCGCATCCGTCGTCACCGTCGCGTTGTCGCGGGTGATCACATCCTGCGCCGGGATGTCAAAGACCTGTTCCATCATGTTCATCCGCCGTCCGACGCGATCGACGAACGGGGTCAGGAGGTGAAGCCCGGGCTTGATCGTTTTCACATACCTCCCGAAGCGCTCGACCGTGAACTGAAAGCCCTGCGGCACGATCTTGACGGTCGACCACAGGATGAAAATCGACAGCGCGACCAGCGCAATCGAAAACACGCCAAACGCTTCCATGAAGCCTCTCCCTTGCCTTTTGGTAATCGAGGATGTCGGTACTCGAACCCGCTTCCGCCAGAGTCGATCCGCCGATTTTCCCGGCGCCGGTATCGCGCGAACCCAACCCGGCCGCGAAAATCGGCGCGATCCGCGCATAAATTTTACTGAAATCCCCCTACCGCGCCGGTTAATCAGCGGTTAACGTGAGGGCATGGCGCGTAGGGGTATAGGGGTTCAGCCCATTCTTCAATTCGGGGCGGCGGCGGTCAGCGTGGCGGCGCTTTGCGCGGCGCCGGCGGCGGCGGCGGCGCCCGTCAATACGGGCGACCAATGGCGCATCGTCAAGGCGGCATGGAGCGAGGCCGACGAAGACGGCTACGCCGAATTCGTGCAAGGTATCGGCCGCTCGTCCTGCTCGTCGCTTGAATCCTGTCTCGCGATTTCCGCCAACCCCTTTTTCAGCCCCGACGATCCGGAATTCATCGGCGACTGCGCCGATATGGCCTATGTGCTGCGCGCCTATTACGCGTGGAAGAACGGCTTGCCGTTTTCCTATCAGAACGCGATGAGGACGGTTGACGGCGCGCGCGAGGATTTACGCTACTCGGCGAACGGCAACCTGGTCGCGGCGCGGCGCGACGCCGTCGGCGACCAGCCGGTTTCGGCCGCCGCCTTTATCGGACGCATTGGCGGCGAAGTCTCGACGGCGATGTTCCGCACCCATCCCGACAATGGCGAAGGCGCGCTGTTCGACGATTTCTATCCGGTGAAGATCAATCGCGAGGCGGTCAAGCCCGGCGTCCTCGCCTATGACATCTACGGGCATGTCGGCATTGTCTACGACATCCTTGAAGACGGCCGCATTCTCGTCATTGCTTCGCACCCTGACCGGTCGGTGACGCGCACGACCTATGGCGCGAATTTCCTGCGGTCAAAGCCGGACCTCGGCGCCGGCCTCAAGGGCTGGCGCCCGATCAGGCTCGAAGGCGCGCGCGAACGCGGCGACGGCTCCCTTGCCGGCGGGAAAATCCGCGCCGCCAACAATGGCGAGATCGAAAATTTCTCGCTGGAGCAGTTTTTCGGCAATCAGCCCGACCCCAACGGCGACTGGCAGTTCGGCGATTTTGTCGTCGCCGGCCGCACGGTGAATTTCTACGACTATATCCGCCGAAATCTCGCAGCGCCCGATTTCGCTTACGATCCGATTACGGAATTGCGCCATGGCATGCAGACGATCTGCGGCGCGGTTCGGGACCGCAAGGTCGCTGTCGAGCGCGCTGTCGCCGCCGGCTTTCCGAAACAGAAGCATCCGGAGCGGCTGCCGCCGAATATCTACGGCACCTATGGACCGTGGGAGGGCTATTCGACGCCCTCGCGCGACGCGCGCCTCAAAGTCTCCTTCATCGATCTGAAACGCACGATCAAGGAATTCGTCGATCAGATTGCCGGCGGCGACGCCAAATCCGTGCGTTATGACGGCGACAATATCGCACGCGATCTTTGGGACGCCTATGTCGAGGAAAAAGACGCCTGCACCTTCACCTACTGGCGCTCCGACGACAGCCGCATCCGCATGAATCTCGGCCATGTTCAGGACCGGCTGTGGGATCTCTCCTTCGACCCCTTTCACTGTCCCGAGCGGCGGTGGGCGGCGTCGGGCCTCGAGCTTGCGACGTGCACGGACGATGAGACAAAGACGCGCTGGTACAACGCTCAGCGCTTTTTGCGCTATCAGGCCGAGCGCACCTATGACGTCCGCATGGATTTCACGGTCGATGAACTAAAGCCGCCGTCGGTCGCAAAACCGGAGGACGGCGGCATCGGCGCCGACGCGCCGGCCGACGCGGATCTGCGCGCCTATCTCGCCGGCATCAACTCCTTCCCGCTTTCTTCGATCGGGGAAGGGCCGGAAGTCGTCCTCGTATCGGGAACGCCGGTCGATCCCGAGCCGCAGCTCCCGGCGTGGCATTCGAAAATCCTGAACGGCTGGGCTAAACCGCCAAAGCAGTAACGAACGCGCGGCATCGGACCGTCATCGGGATGCCGAAACCCGGGGAGCTTGATGAAGTCTTTCATTCCGTTGTTTTCAGGTTTTGTGGCCGCCTGCGCGATTTTCCCGGCGATCGCGCACGACCCCGCCGAATCGACCGCTCGCGACAAGGATGTGCCGACCAAGGTCGAATATTATTATCGGATCAAATGGGGTTCGCTTCGCGACTTCATTGCGCTGTACGAAAAGAACCACCAGCCGCTCCTTGATGACATGAAAAGCAGCGGCTTCGTCCTCGAAACGAAAACCGAGTATCCGTTCACGCACCTCGCTGGCGGACCGCGCTGGGATATGCGCGTTTCGATTACCTACAAGGACGCCGCGGCCGCGGTGAACGACCCGGCTTGGGAGGCTGCGTGGCTCGAGGCCAAGAAGCGGCGCTACAAGGACATCAAGAAATTCGACGGCGAGGAAGCGAAGCGGTTTTCCGCCGTTGAAGAGCACTGGGACGTGATCGTTTCGGACTTTCCCGGTTGAAGATCCCCGCCAGCTTGCGATCAGCGCGGAGTTACTGAGGCGTTGCGCCGTCGGCCGGCTGCGAAATGCCGGCAAGCGCGTCGCCGGCGTCGCGTTTGGCGCCTCTGACCGACAGATCGCCGAGCGACACAAAGCCGACAAGGTTTTTCTCGCGATCGACGACCGGCATGCGGCGGACCTGCAATTCCGCCATGTTGTCGGCGATTTCGTCGATGTCGTCGTCACTGTAGCAGTAATAGACTTTGCCGGACATCATTTCGCTGACCTTGACCTTCGCCGGGTCGCAGCCTTGCGCGACGGCGCGCATGACGATGTCGCGATCGGTAAGCATGCCGACGAGCTTGTTGCCGTTGGCGATCGGAACCGCGCCGAAGTCCTCCGCCGCCATCATTTTCGCGGCGTCGACGACCGAGGCGTTTTCATCGAGATATTTGCATTCCGGACTCATGATTTCTTCGATTTTCATTGCGATCTCCGTTTCCTGCGCGACGCTGAACCGCTGCGCGAAGCGGCTCGGGCGCACGCAAGGGGAACATCGCGGCGGGGGCGTTGTTCCCCCGAAAGACCCGCGCCAGACGGAAAGTCGTAAAATGCCGACAAAAAAGCAGCGCCATTGCCTCAACAGCCTTGGCGCGCTCGAGCGAGCCGTCGATCGGGCCGTCAGCGCGGCGTTTTTTCAACGGTCGCTGACCGCCGCCTGCGCCGATCATATTTCGCGAAAATTAAAGGAACCGCACCGGGGCAAAACTGTCTCAATCAACAGCGGATTCACAACCGACGAGCAGGACGTAAAATGGCAAAAAAGAAAAAGTCTAAATCCCAACCCAAATTTCCCAAGCGCATTGCAGGCGTGAAAGTGCCGCGCGGCTTCCGCCGTTTTGCGTCAACGCCGCTCGGCGGCGCCATCATTGCGGAAAGTCTGATGCAGGGCGCCAGAACATTGGCGCGCAATCAGCGGGTTCAGCACACCGCCGACAAGGTAGGCCACGAGGCCGGCGAACTCGGCTCAGCCAGCATTCATCTGATCGCCAACGCCGTTCGCACCGCGCTTGCGCCATTTTACGCCGCCGGCCAGCGCCTTACCAATGCCCATGACGACGCAAGCTTCAACGCTCATCCGGCGAATTACCGCGGAAATGGAAGCGGCATTGATGAGCGCGCTTACCGGAAAGGCCCGTTTGCCCCCAATGAGCATCCGGGCGAGCAGCCGGCGTAGTCGCCCGGCGGATATGGCTTTTCAGCGCCTGCGGGGCTAGCAAAGGGTTCCCGCTCCGCAGGAGACCCCGTCATGGACAAATTTGTCTATTTCCTGATCCCGATCGGTCTTGCCGCGACATTGATTGTGCTCGGCGTCGGTATCTATTCGCTGGCGAAGGGCGGGGCGTTCGCCAAGGAGAACTCCAACAAACTGATGCGCCTGCGCGTCGTCGCGCAGGGCGTCACCATTGTCTTCATCCTCCTCTTTCTCGTCCTCATCGGGCGCGGGCCGGGGAATTAGACGCGCGAATTGCCGCTGGCGGAACAGCCGTCCAAATGCCCTGCGGCGGCGCCGAAGAGCGTTGAAAGGGCGGCGCCTCGCCGCTATGGTCGCGCCGAATCCGGGGGCCTTGCCCTCTTTTCCGATCATTTCCGAGGTGAGGATCCGCCGATGAAAGTCCTCGTGCCGGTCAAGCGTGTCATCGACTTCAATGTGAAAGTCCGGGTGAAGTCCGACCAGACAGGCGTCGATCTCGCCAACGTCAAGATGTCGATGAACCCGTTCGACGAGATCGCCGTCGAAGAGGCGGTGCGCCTCGCCGAAGCCAAGGTCGCGACCGAGATCCTCGTCGTCTCGATCGGCCCGGAAAAGGCGCAGGATCAGATCCGCCAGGCGCTCGCCATGGGCGCCGACCGCGGCCTTCTCATCAAGACCGACGCCGAGGTCGAGCCGCTCGCCGTCGCCAAACTTTTGAAAGCCGTCTGCGACGCCGAAAAACCCGAACTCGTGATCATGGGCAAGCAGGCGATCGACGACGATTCAAACCAGACCGGGCAGATGCTGGCGGCGCTCCTCGGCTGGCCGCAAGGGACATTCGCCTCGAAAGTGGTGAAGGCCGACGGCCGGCTCACCGTCACCCGCGAGGTCGATGGCGGGCTGCAGACGGTGTCGCTCGCCCTCCCCGCCGTCGTAACGACCGACCTTCGCCTCAACGAGCCGCGCTACGCCTCGCTCCCCAACATCATGAAGGCGAAGAAAAAGCCGCTTGAGGTGAAAACCCCCGCTGATTTCGGCGTCGATATCGCGCCGCGCCTCAAAGTCCTCAAGGTCGCCGAGCCGCCAAAGCGGACGGCGGGCGTCAAACTCGATTCGGTTGCGGCGCTGATCGACAAACTGAAGAACGAAGCGGGGGTTCTCTGATGGCCGTCCTCCTCATCGCCGATCACAACAATACGGCGCTCGCCGACAGCGTCGCCAAGGCGGTGACCGCGGCGGCAAAACTCGGCGGCGACATCGATATCCTGGTCGCAGGGTCGGGCGCCGAAAGCGCGGCGGCGGAAGCGGCGAAGATCGCCGGCGTCAGAAAGGTGTTTCACGCGGACGATCCCGCCTATGCAAGGCTCCTCGCCGAGCCGATGGCGCAGTTGATCGTCTCGAAGGCGGAAGGCTATGACGCATTCGTGGCGCCGGCGACATCGAACGGCAAGAACATCATGCCGCGGGTCGCGGCGCTCCTTGACGTGATGCAGATTTCGGACGCGATTGCGATTGAAAGCGCCGACACTTTTGTGCGCCCGATCTACGCCGGCAATGCGATTGCGACGGTGAAATCAACCGACGCGAAAAAAGTGGTGACGATAAGAACCGCGACCTTCAAGGCGGCGGCGGCGACGGGATCGGCGGCGATTGAAAAAATCGGCGGCGCTGGCGATCCGGCGCTCTCCACCTTCGTCGGCGAGGAACTGACAAAATCCGACCGCCCGGAACTCACCGCCGCCAAGATCATCATTTCGGGCGGCCGCGCGCTCGGCAGCCACGAGAATTTTGAAAAACTCATCTATCCGATCGCGGACAAACTCGGCGCCGCGGTCGGCGCGAGCCGGGCCGCCGTCGACGCCGGATACATGCCGAACGATTATCAGGTCGGCCAGACCGGAAAGGTCGTCGCGCCGCAGCTCTATATCGCCGTCGGCATATCGGGCGCGATCCAGCATCTTGCGGGCATGAAGGATTCAAAAGTCATCGTCGCCATCAACAAGGACGAGGAAGCGCCGATCTTCCAGATCGCCGATTACGGCCTCGTCGGCGATCTGTTCAAGATCCTGCCGGAACTCGCCGCGGCGCTGTAGGCGCCCGCGGCCCATCCTTCGAGACGCCGCGTGAAGAACGCGGCTCCTCAGGATGAGGAGACCTTGTTTCAACAAGCAATTTCCTCATCCTGAGGAGCGCGCCTGTTTGCGCGCGTCGCGAAGGATGGCCGCAAGAACCGGGTCGTCGCCGACGGCGGAAGTCTCCATCATGAAAGCAGCAGATTGGAGAACGGCCATGTCATTCACGATCAAGGGACTGCCCGCCGAGGAATTCGAACCGCTCTACGGGCTTTCCGATGAAGCGCTCAACGCGCGCGGGATCATCCGCAAAACCGTTGACGCCAGCCCCGGCTTTCCCTGCCGCATCACGCTTGAGGATGCGGAGGCCGGCGAACAGGTGCTTTTGCTGAACTATGAGAGCCACAAGGCGGCGACGCCCTATCGTTCAGCTTTTGCGATCTATGTGCGCGAAGGCGCGCGCACCGCCGGATCCTTTATCGACGAATTGCCGCCGGTGATGGCGAAGCGTCCGATTGCGTTGAGGATCTTCAACAAAGACGCCATGCTGATCGGCGCCGATCTCGGCCGGGAAGGCGAAGAAACGCGCGCGAAGATCGGAACTGCGTTCGCCGATCGGGGCGCCGCCTACATTCACGCTCATAACGCCATGCATGGCTGCTTTGCGGCGGCGATTGTCCGGTCAGAATAGTCCCGGAACAAGTTTGAACCGGACCCGCTGCTTAAAGGCCTGATACGCCGCATCTTCCGAAAGCAGCCTTTCTTCAAACGCGACGCGCGCGACAAGGCACGTCCAGCCGATCGCGTACACCGCCAGATTCCACACTGTCGGCGACATCAGGATAAAGCCGACATGCGAAATCATGTAGCCGAGATACATCGGGTGGCGGACATAGCGATAGGCGCCGCCGGTCTTGACGCCCCGATTGGCGGCGACGAGCCCGAAACTGCGCCTTAGACTGAGCTTTGCCGACACCTGCGTCGCCATCCCGAACAGCATCAGGAAAATGCCGATCGAGAGGTTCGCCGGTTCCGCGCCCTTGATGATGAGGAGCGGCGCAACCGTCCCGGCGATCGCGACGATCCAGTCCTGCGGCCGGAGCGAAATAAAAGTCGTCGGACGACGGATGATTAAAAAGAGGATGACGACGCCTTCGGACAAAAGGACGATCGCCGGCGCAAGGGCCCCCAACGACAAATTTTCCGGCCAGATCCGCTCGACCAGAAATGCGTAGAAAACGAGCGCCGCCGTCTGCTCGCCGCGATCAAGGATTTTTGTGGAAACGCCCTTCATCGCTGCCCCCCGCTTATCCGAATGCAGGAAATTGCGCGGCAATGACAACGCCAGCGGCGATGGCGACGCCGTAAGGGATCGGCGTTTTCATTGCCGCCTTGAGGTCTCCGCCGCCCGCGGGCGCGGACGCCGCGGTCCGGAGCGTCCTGACAGTCAGCGCCGCAAGAGCGAGCGCGATTCCCGCGAGCGACACCCAGAAGCCGACGCCGAGGAGCGCGCCGAGGAGGAGGCGATCGGCGTCTCCCGCGGCGGGCGCACCACGAAAATCCACGCCATCACCGATGA
>JBGTLL010000032.1:0-8130 GCA_041744115.1 Parvularculaceae bacterium
CCGGCCGCAACCGCGAGGGCCGCGCGCCGCCGGCCGCGAAGCGCGGCGATCTTTCCGGGCAATCGCGAAACGTCGCCCCCGCGCGCTTCATCCTGGGTGTCCGTCCGAAAGGTATTCTCGCAACCGCTAGCCAGAAAAACCCCCGTCACCCCGGGGCCGCGTGTCTTCACGCCGAACCCGGGGTCCATTTCTCAAGGAATCCCGCGTTGCACGATGGATTCCGGGTTCCGCCAAGAGGCGGCCCCGGAATGACAACGCGGGAATTTGCTGCAATAGGTCAAGCTCTGAAGAGCACCCTTCACTCGCCGGCCTGTCTTTGCGGCTCCACCGGCGGCGGCGTTCTGCGTATACGGACTTTCCGGACTTTGCGGGCGTCCGCCTCGACGACTTCGAAATCGTGCCCCGACGGGTGCGACAGGACTTCGCCGCGCTGGGGGACGCGGCCCGCCAGCGCGACCACGAGGCCGCCGAGCGTATCGACTTCCTCGGCGTCGCTTTCGACCGTGATGCCGGTGGTTGCGGCGAACTTGGCGAATTCGACGCGTCCGTCGGCCTCCCAGCCGCCGCCCTGGCGCGCGACAATGGTCGGCGCCTCGTCGTCGTCATGCTCGTCATTGATGTCGCCGACGATCTCCTCGACCAGATCCTCGATCGTCAACAGGCCGTCGGTGCCGCCGAATTCGTCGATGACGAGGGCCATGTGAACCCTGCTCGCCTGCATCCGCAAAAGAAGGTCGGTGACCAGCATCGAAGGCGGCACGTAAAGGACGTTGCGGCGGATCTTTTTCAGGATCGGCCCGTCGCCCGGAACCAGCGACGCCGGATTGGCGATCAGCGCGACAACGTCCTTGATATGGATCATGCCGACCGGATCGTCGAGATCGCCGCGATAGACCGGAAGCCGCGAATGCCCCGCCTCGGCGAACGCCTCGATGAGGCCGTCAAGCGGCGTTTCAATATCGACGGCGATGATGTCGGCGCGCGGCGCCATCACATCGGCGACGCGCTTTTCATCGAAAGCGATGACGCGTTCGATCATTTCGCGGCGCGCGCGCGGAAGGCGCTGCGCCGCCTCGCGCTGGCCGTCGTCAAGCGCGTCGGCGAATTCGCCGTCGGCCTGCCGCCCGAAGAGGCCTCTCAGCTTGCTGAAGAACCCGTTCGCGTCGATCGCGCGCGCGCCGTTTTCCGGGTGGCCATTTTCAGGAGGCCGGTTTTCGGGGAGATTGGGCGTGTCAGCGTCCGGCTGGGTCATTCAGGGAAGCTCCCCTTCTGGCCCATAGGGATCTGCGACGCCAAGCGCCGAAAGTATGCGCGTTTCAAGCCGTTCCATCCGTTCCGCCTCGTCGTCCGCCTGATGGTCGCAGCCAACAAGGTGAAGAAGCCCATGGACTATAAGGTGCCGGGCGTGATCGCGAAAGGCGATGTTGAGGTCTTCGGCCTCCCGCGCGCAGGTTTCAAAGGCGATGGCGATATCGCCGAGACTGCCATCTCCGCCGACGCCGGCGGGAGGGGCCGGAAACGACAGTACATTCGTCGGCTTGTCCTGCCCCCGGAACCGCCGGTTGAGGTCGCGCAGCGTGTCGTCATCGGCGAGAAGCAGCGTGGCGCCGCCTTTAAGGCGCGGCTCGAGTTTGGCGGCGGCATCCCGACATTCCAGCGCGGTCGCAACGGCGTCAGCAAGTGCGCTGCTCCAGCGGGGATCGCCAACGATGATGTCAAAGCTCTCTTGGTCCATTCTTGTCCCGGTCCGGCTCGCATGCAGTCTCAGGGGGAAGCTCCTGCGATTACCGGGGACATGGTCGCCCTTCAAGGCGCCCGGTTGAGGGCGGCTCGCGGACGCGGTCTTGTCTCAATCTTGCAATTGGCGGCCTCCTTCCTATGTTGCGTAGCGGCGGAGTTGCGAAATGAAACTCAGGGCTATCGTCCATGACGCGGAAGAGGGCGGCTTTTGGGCCGAAGTCCCCGCCATTCCCGGCTGCGCCACCCAAGGCGACACCATGGATGAATTGCTCGCGAATTTGCGCGAGGCGATTGAGGGCTGCCTGTCCGTGGAAATCTCGGCGCCGCAGCCCGATCCCAAGCATCGCGTCCTGGAAATCGCCATTTGAAGGCGGTTTCCGGCAAGCAGCTTGCGCGAATCGTCGAAGCGCGTGGATGGCGATTGTTGCGCATTTCGGGAAGCCATTACGGCAAGGATGGAAGCATCGTTCGCCTTTCCATCCCCATTCATGCGAACCGACCGCTAAAGGCCGGACTCCTGCGACATTTGATCAGGCTCGCCGAACTTTCCGAACAAGAACTGTAGCTAGATCGCGAGCGTCGATTACGCTTCACAAAACGGAGTTCCTGACGCGGAAGGGGCGCGCTGCCCATCCTTCGAGACGCGCGCGTAAGGGCGCGCTCCTCAGGATGAGGGTTGTATATGGCGCAACAAGAGAAATCCTCATCCTGAGGAGCGCGCTTCTTGGCGCGCGTCTCGAAGGATGGGAAGCGGGCGCGCCGAAACATCAAGAAGCGGCTCTACTTACGCTTCGCCGCATCCCGCGCGTCATACGCGCCGATGATGCGCGCAACAAGCGGATGGCGGACGACGTCGGCCGCAGTGAAGCGCGACACGGCGACGCCTTCAACGCCTTCAAGCAATGCGAGGGCGTCGACAAGGCCCGAAATCTCGCCGGCCGGCAGATCGCTTTGCGACGGATCGCCAGTGACCGCCATATGCGCGCCTTCGCCAAGCCGGGTCAGGAACATTTTGGTTTGCGCGACCGTCGCATTCTGCGCCTCGTCGAGAATGACGGCCGCGCGCGCCAGCGTGCGGCCCCGCATGAAAGCGAGCGGGGCGATCTCGATTTCACCAGCAGCGATCCGCCGCTCGACATAATCGGCATGCAGCATGTCATGCAGCGCGTCGTAGAGCGGACGCAGATAGGGATCGACCTTTTCCTTCAGGTCGCCCGGAAGAAACCCGATCCGCTCGCCCGCTTCGAGCGCCGGACGCGACAGGATGATGCGCTCGACCTTGCCCGCAAGATAGAGGCCGACCGCATGCGCGACGGCGAGGTAGGTTTTGCCGGTGCCGGCGGGGCCGACGCCGAAATTCAGATCGGCCTTGCCGAGCGCGTCCATGTAGAGGCGCTGCGCGGCCGTCCGTGGGCTGATCAACCGCTTCGGCGTTTTGATGGAAGCGCCAGGGTCACCCTGCGCCGGATCGGGGCCGGCCGAAAGTTTCGCCGCCGCCCGCACATCGTCGGACCCGACCGGCTGTCCGGCGCGCAGGCGCTCGTAAAGACGGCGGAGCGCTGCGGCCGCTTCGGCGCGGCCGGGAAGCGGGCCTGAAATGTTGAGAACATTCCCGCGCGGATCGATCCTAACGCCAAACGCCTTTTCGATGATCTGGAGATGCGCGTCGTGTTCGCCGGAAAGGCTGGCGACGAGGCGGTTGTCGTCAAAGGCGAGCTGGTCGACAGCAGCGTCGGGCGCCGGAAGAGGCGTTGGCTCACTCACGCGGCGTTTCTGCATCCTCCGCCTCAGATCCAGGAGACCGCGGACACAAATCGCGGTCCACAAGTTCGCCGGCCAGAGCATTCGGCGTAACGCCTGTCACCCGCGCCGGCGCGACCGTTCCTATCATCGATGGTGGCGCGAAGGCGTGAAGGCTTTGCAAATACGGGGTCTTGCCGATGAGCTGGCCCGGCCGGCGCCCGGCGCGTTCAAAGAGGACCGGCAAGGTCCGCCCGGCAAGGCCGGCGCAAAAAGCGTCGCGCTGGTCTTTCAAAAGCGCCTGCAGCGCCGCAAGGCGGCGGTCCTTTTCCGTTTCGCTCACCTGTTTAGGCATGATCGCGGCCGGCGTCCCCGGCCGGCGCGAATATTTGAAGGAGAAGGCCGACGCGTAGGAGACCGCGCGCGCGAGCGCCAAAGTCGCTTCAAAATCCTCATCGGTTTCGCCGGGGAAACCAACGATGAAGTCGCCGGAAAGAGCGATATCGGGCCGCGCCGCCCGCACCTGCTCAATCAGCGCGAGATAACGCGCGGCGGTATGGCCGCGATTCATCGCCTCGAGGACCGCGTCCGATCCCGACTGCACCGGGAGGTGAAGAAAGGGCATCAATTTTTCTTCGTCGCCAAGAGCCGCGATCAGGCTCTCGTCGATGTCGCGCGGATGCGACGTCATGAAACGAAGGCGGGCGATGCCGTCGATTCTTGCGAGCGCCCGGCACAGGTCGCCAAGGCCCCACGAGCCGTCCGGGCGCGGCGCGACGCCGCTAAAATCCGCCGGCGGGGCCGACGCCCAGGCGTTGACGTTCTGCCCGAGCAGCGTGATCTCGCGGACGCCCTGTCGGCTGAGCGCGCGCGCTTCGGCGATGATTGCGTCCGCCCGTCTCGAGACTTCGGCGCCCCGCGTATAGGGAACGACGCAGAACGTGCAGAATTTGTCGCAGCCTTCCTGCACGGTGACATAGGCGGTGACGCCTTCCGCCACGCGGTTCTTCGCGAGCGCGTCAAATTTTTCTTCGACCGCGAATTCGGTGTCGAGAACGTCGCCGCGGGTCCGCGCCGCGCGCGCAATCAGTTCCGGCAGCCGGTGATAGGCCTGCGGGCCGACGACGATATCGACGATGCTGGCGCGCCTTGCGACTTCCGGCCCTTCCGCCTGGGCGACGCAGCCGGCGACCGCAACCGTCATCGCGCCGCCCCGCGCGGCCTTCACCTCGCGCAGGCGTCCGAGATCGGAATAAAGCTTCTCGGCCGCCTTTTCGCGGATATGGCAGGTGTTAAGGATGACGAGATCGGCCGCGCCCGCGTCCGCAACCGCGCGGTAGCCGAGGGGCCGCAGCAGACCGACCATGCGCTCGCTGTCATAGGCGTTCATCTGGCAGCCATAGGTCTTCACGAAGACCGTTCGCCCGCCATCACCCGCGGGGACGAAGGTCTCCGCCTTGGCCTTGCTGCCATGGTTCGTGGCCGTCCGGCTCATCGCTGCCTGCCTTGCTCCTTTGAAAAGCCGCGCATCTATGCGGCGGCGGGCGGCGGCTTGCAACATCGCGGTCGTGACCGGCCCTCGCGCCGATTTGACCTGAGGCGCATTGCCTGCGTCAGGCTTTTTCGCCAACGTCTTCCAAAGAATGACACGAGGGCCAGTTTAGTGTTCGTAAAAAGTCTCGCCGCCGCCGGCGGCGCGTGCGCCGTCATTTGCGGCTGCGCCCTCGCGCAAGCGCCGCAGGGACGTTCGCCGGGCCGACCTCTGGCGCCTGCCGTCGCCTCCTATGACGCGCGGCCGGTCGTCGTTGAAATGTTCCTGTCGCAATCCTGCAAATCAAGCCCGCCCGCGGCGGCGTTTCTCGCCGAACTCGCCGGACGGCCGGACGTCGTCGCCCTCGGCTGGCATGTCGATTACTGGGACAAATTCGCCGCGCAAGACGTCGGCGCCTGGACCGACCCTTACGCGCGCGCCGCCTTCGCCCAGCGCCAGAAGGCCTACAATGCGCGCATCAGGGGCCGCGCCATGATGTTCACGCCGCAGGCGGTCATCGACGGCATCATCAGCGTTGTCGGCTCGAAACGCGAAACGGTTGAGGCGCGCATCCTCGAGGCGCAGTTCTACGACGAGAAGGCGCATGCGACGCCGCCGCTGCTGACGATCGATGAGGAAGGCCAAGAGGAAGGCCAAGAGGAAGGCGGGAGCGATATGCTCCGTGCCCGGATCGATGGCGTCGGCGCGCCCTATGACGCGCTGGTTGTCTCCTTCCGCCGCCTCGCCGTCACCCCGATCGACGCCGGCGACAACGCCGGCGTCACCTTCCATGAAGCCAATGTCGTCAAGACCGTCGCAACGCTCGCCAGCGCGCATGAGGGTCCCGGCGATTTTTCATTCAGGGCCCCAGGCGAGGGGTTCGACTGCGCGGTCCTTGTCCAGGAGCGAAATCAGGGCCGCATTGTCGCGGCGCGCTATTGCGCGGACGCGCCGCCGCTCAACTGAGCGGCGCCGTCATTCCGCGGCGACGCCTTCGCCGATCGCGGCGACGCTTCTGACATATTCTTCGCGCGCGCGCTTCGCCTCGTCGTCGAATTCGTCCGCGCGCCGGTTGTCTTCCGTGACAAGCGTTGCGTAATCGGTGTCGGCGTAGCCGAGAACGCCCATGTCGGCGTAAGCGCTGCGGATTTTGTCCGACCACAGACCGATATCGCGGACGATCGGCACGATGCGCTGAAAGAGGACGGTGCGAAAGGCTTTCATGTAGCCGGATTCGTTCTGGAGACGGACGCACTCCTCGACATCAAGGCCGAGGATCGCATAGGTCTCGCGCTGTTCGAAGCGGTCGCGCATGTGATAGCAGGCCTCGACGAGGAATTCCTCGCGTTCGGCGCGCTCGGCGTCCGTGATCTGAGCGTAGAAATCCCGAAGCGCAAGCCGCCCGAAGGCGACATGACGCGATTCGTCCTGCATGACGAAGGCGTTGACCTGCTGCGTCAGGCGGTTCTTCGACAGATCGCGGATGTTGCTGAACGCGGCGAGCGCCAGGCCCTCGATCACGACCTGCATCGCGAGATAGGTCATGTCCCATCGCGAATCGCGGAGCGCCTGATCGATCAGCGTCTGCAGCGGCTTCGTCATCGGATAGGCAAGGTTCATTTTTTCGAGGAGCTTCTTGTACGCCTCGACATGGCGCGCTTCGTCCATCACCTGCGTCGAGGCGTAGAATTTTGAATCGAGATCGGGAACCTGCTGCACGATCTTCGCCGCGCAGATCATCGCCGCCTGTTCGCCCTGCAGGAATTGCGAGATCGTCCACGCCTGGAAGTGGCGGCGCATGGTCGCCTTCTCGGCGTCGGACGCTTTTTTCCAGATCGGCGTGTAATAAAGTCCCGACATCTCGTCGGGCATCTGCATCGGGTTGTCGGGGTCGAGATCTTCCTCCCAGTCGATGCGGCTGATCGCATCCCACTGCATGTCCTTGCCCTTCTGGTAGAGGTGCATCATCGCCTTGCGGCCGTCGTCAAAGCGCCAGTCGAAAGCGGACTTGAAGTCCTGGGGAACGGTCCAGACGGGATCGATGTCGGGGATCGGGTAAAGGTCGCGCAGCGCCATCGGGAGAACTCCTCTCATCGAGGAGGTACACTACCGAGTTTACCTTAAAATTTCAACACCGCCGACGGTCATTTCCTGATCGGCACGCCGTAAAGCTCAAGCCGGTGCGCCACCAGCTTGTAGCCGTGTTCTTCCGCAATCCGGCGTTGCAGCGTCTCGATCTCCGCGTTCACGAACTCGATGACGCGCCCGGATTTGAGGTCGATCAGATGGTCGTGATGGTCCTCGGTCGCCTCTTCGTAGCGCGAGCGGCCGTCCTGGAAATCATGGCGCTCGACGACGCCCGCCTCCTCGAAGAGACGCATCGTCCGATAGACGGTGGCGATCGAGATTTTCGGATCGATCGCGGCGGCGCGGCGATGGATTTCCTCGACGTCGGGATGGTCGGCCGCGACCGACAGCACGCGCGCGATGACGCGGCGCTGATCGGTCATGCGCATCCCCTTGTCGATGCAGATTTTCTCGAGGCGATCCATGCCGAAATCCTTCCGCGCGCTTTCTTAAATCACAGATTGAGCCGCATGACGAGCGCGTCGCCGCCATTTCGGTAATAGCGTTTGCGGCGCCCGATCCGCTCAAAGCCGGTTGCTGCGTAGAGCGCCGCGGCGCCCGCGTTCCCGACATCGACTTCGAGGAAAAGCTTGCGCGCGCCCCGCTCGCGGTTGAGGCGGATGATCTCGTCGAGCATCGCGCGCGCGCATCCTTTCTTCCGCATGCGCGGCGCAACGCCGATCGACAGGATTTCCGCTTCCTCGCCGAAACCGCGCCAGAACGCAAACCCCGAAGGCGCATTCATCTGGTCGTCGAAGGCGATCAGCGTTGCAACATGCGGCGCGGTCAGACCGTCGGCGACCGCCGATGCGCCCCAGCTCGCCGCGCCGAACGCGCATCTTTCAAGATCGACGATCGCGCCGGCGTCATCGAGCCTTGCCGGGCGAATGCGCCAGACTGTCGCGACGCCCTCCGTCACGGCGCCGCGAGCCCCTGAAAGAGACCAGCCGCCGACGGCGCCGCGTCCGGGGGCCTGAGATACAGCGGCGCGG
>JBGTLL010000033.1:0-6801 GCA_041744115.1 Parvularculaceae bacterium
CATGGATTCGACCGTCATCGCGACGTCCCTTGCGGCGATTGCAGAGGACATCCAGACCGAGCCGATCTCGCTGAAGCTGGCGCTGACCACTTACATGGTGGCTCTCGCCATATTCATTCCGGTCTCGAGTTGGATGGCCGACAAGTACGGCGCCAAGAACGTTTTCCGCTGGGCCATTATCGTCTTTATGGTGGGGTCCCTCGCCTGCGCGATCTCGGACTCGCTGCTTACATTTGTGCTGTCCCGCTTCCTGCAGGGCATGGGCGGGGCGATGATGACGCCGGTAGCCCGTCTCATGCTGGTGCGCATCACGCCGCGAAACCAACTGGTCGATGCCATGGCCTGGCTAAGCATTCCAGGGCTAGTCGGTCCGATCCTCGGCCCGCCCATCGGGGGCTTCATCACCACCTTTTCCAGCTGGCACTGGATCTTCCTCATCAACGTGCCGATCGGGGCCATTGGCGTGCTGATGGTCAACAAGTACCTACCGGATTGGCAGAGAAACGAACCCCGAAAGCTGGACTTCATCGGGTTCCTTTTAGCTGGAATCTGCTTTGCCGGGCTGGTCTTCGGCATCTCAGTGCTGACGCTCCCGGCGCTTCCGGCGAGCTTCGGATATGGTTCGATGGTGCTCGGTGTTCTGGCAGCGGTGGCCTACTGGTTCCACTTCAGGCGTACTGAGAACCCGCTGCTGGACCTCCGACTGTTCCAGCGCCCGCTGTTCCGCCTCACCATGATCGGCGGCACGATCTTCCGCCTCGGCACCGGCGCCATGCCGTTCCTGTTTCCGCTGATGCTGCAACTGAGCTTTGGCCTCTCCCCGTTTGAAAGTGGCATGGTCACCTTCGCCTCGGCTGTCGGCGCCTTCGGGCTGAAGTTCGTGGCGGAACGCATCATTGATTGGTTGGGCTTCCGCCTCAGCCTGATGATTGCCTGTGCCATCACCTCTGCTGGCGTGCTCGGCATGGGGCTCTACACACCCGACACGCCCGAGCCACTGATGATGGGCTTCCTCGTGATTACCGGGTTCTTCCAGTCGCTCTTCTGGACCGCAACCAACGCCTTCATCTTTGCCGATGTGGGGGACAAGGATGCGGGGCAGGCGAACGTCATCAGCCAGGTCAGTGTCCAGCTATCGCTCGCCTTCGGCGTGGCGCTGGGTGGCGGCATTCTTGAAGGATTCCGCCTCATGCACGGTGGCGAGCCGTTGCTCGCGGACTTCCACTGGGCCTTCTGGATCATGGCGATCGTGACGCTGGCTTCCGCCATAATCTTCATGCGCGTGCCGCGAACGGCGACGATGCACAGCCACCATGTCAAGAGCGAGCCGGCGGAGTAGGGGCTCAGCCCTTGAAGCCGCGCGCGATCAGGTAGGTCTCGGCAGAATCCTGCCGGCTGGCCTTGGGCTTGGCGTGAATCGTGGTCGCGAAGTGCTGCTTCAGAAGGTGAAGCAACTCATGCTCAGTGCCGCCCTGAAATACCTTGGCGATAAACGTGCCGCCCGGCGCCAACACCCGGATAGAAAAATCGGCGGCCAGTTCCACCAGCGCGATGATGCGCAGGTGGTCGGTCGGCCTATGGCCGGTCGTCGGCGCAGCCATGTCGGACATTACGATATCCGCCTTGTGCCCACCGAGCGCGTCGATGAGCGCCTGTGGTGCGTCCTCGTCATTAAAATCCTTCTTGAGCAGGATCACGCCTGGGATCGGATCCATGTCGATATAGTCGATACCGACGATCATGGGATTCTGCTCGGTAGACCCGACGATAGGTGCCGCAACGAGCGACCAGCCGCCGGGCGCTGCCCCGAGATCGACGATGCGCTGGCCTCTCTTGAACAGGTTGTAGCGCTCGTCGAGTTCCTTGATTTTGTAGGCGGAACGCGAACGCAGGCCTTCCGTCCGGGCCCTGGCCACATAGGGGTCGTTGAGTTGGCGCTCGAGCCAGATCGTCGAGCC
This sequence comes from Parvularculaceae bacterium, assembly GCA_041744115.1. Lineage (GTDB taxonomy): Bacteria > Pseudomonadota > Alphaproteobacteria > Caulobacterales > Parvularculaceae > Amphiplicatus. Next base: position 1,959 of record JBGTLL010000033.1, read on the forward strand.
GATCTTGCGGCCCTTTGCAGTCTTCACCCGAACTTTCAGATCTCGGTCGGAACGTCGTCCGATCCCGTCTCCGCTACCCTTGGGCATCAGCGGCTCCTTCGCGTCTGCGCGCGCTCGGCGCGGTCCGCATCGATAAGTGAAATCAGGATGCCTTCGCGCAGGCCCCGATCGGCGACGCGAACGCGGCTTGCCGGCCATTCAAGCAGCAGGGCGTCAAGAATGGCGCAGCCGCAGACGACGAGATCGGCGCGCTCGGCGCCGATGCAAGGTTCCGCGGCGCGTTCATCGTAACTCATGGCGCGCAGGCGCTCGGTAACGTCGCGCACATCGCCTGCGCTCAGCCACAGGCCATCGACCGCGTCTCGTCGATAGCGCGGCAGTCGCAAATGGACCCCGGCGATCGATGTCACTGTTCCCGACGTGCCGAGATAGTGCCCGCCGCCCGCCGCGAAGACTGGCCGAACGCCCGCCGGATCGCCGAACGACGCGATTTCCCTGCGCACCGCGGCGACGAGTTCGCCATAGGTCGTCCGCGACAGATCGCGGCCGCCAAACGTTTCCGAAAGGCTGACGACGCCGAATGCAAACGATGTCCACGCGACAACATCCGGCGCGCCGCCATTCGCCCCGCGCGGACGGACCCAGGAGATTTCGGTCGATCCGCCGCCAATGTCGAAGATGAGGCCCGCGTCGGAATCTTCGTCGAGCAGTTCGGCGCAGCCGATGACCGCAAGCCGCGCTTCTTCGGCCGGCGTGATGATTTCAAGATCGAGGCCGGTCTCTTCGCGGACGCGGGCCAGAAATTCCGCGCCGTTCGAGGCCGCGCGGCAGGCCTGCGTCGCAATGCATCGGCGGCGCGTCACCGCGCGGCGCGCAATCTTTTCGGCGCAGACCTTTAGCGCGTCGATCGTGCGCGCCATCGCCGCCTCCGACAGCGCGCCCGTAGCGGACATGCCTTCGCCAAGCCGCACAATCCGCGAAAACGCGTCGAAGACGCGAAAGCCGCGGCCGCGGGGGCTCGCGATCAGCAGCCGGCAATTGTTGGTGCCAAGATCAAGCGCCGCGAACCGGTCCTCCGCTCGTGGCGGCAGGCAATTATCGGAAGAGTCTGGCCGCGTATCCGGCGCCGCTTGCGCGCCTTCCGGCGCCACGGGCGTCCGGCGCCGTCGGCGGCGCCGCTTCGCCATGCTTTTGCGTCCTCGCTGTGGGGCCAGCCACGAAAGCGGCCCCAATTTGGGAGGAAGTTTAGCCGCGAGCGCGTTCCCGCGGCAACCGATCGCGTTGGGCCGCGCTTTTATTTGCGACGCGGCGACTGAAGATCTTCGCCCGGATCGGCTAGGCGGCCGGCTCTGGCGGCAAATACGCCGCGCATCAGCGTCCGGGCGGCGTTGCGCACTTCTTCCTGGATCGCTTCGTCCGCGTCGAGCGCTTCGTGGCTTGTTGCGTAGGGCTCCCAATAGCCGATATAGCGGCCGAGTTCCGCCAGAGGCCCCGCGGGCCGCAAACCGATGTAAGAGAGCCAGTCGGAGAGCGCGCGACGCACGCCGTCCGCGCCCTCGACATCGCCGTGAACGACGAGCGAGAACAGCCGGCCCTCGAGATGGCGCGGATAATCCCAGCCGGCGAGTTCGATTTCCTTCGCCTTCGCGGCGTCCTTGCCTTGCGTCGTCGTCGGATCGGGGTTGCCGCCGTCGGCGCAAACGAGACGGTCGATCATCAGCTTCATCGGCGACGACGTGTGATACCAGTTGACCGGCGTCACGATCATGATCCCGTGCGCCGCGACCCACAGCGGATAAATCTCGTTCATCCAGTCCTGCGTCTGTCCGAGCGCATAATTCGGGTAGCAGGAACACGGCCAATGGCAGAGCGGCGCGGCGGTCGAAAAACACGCCTTGCACGGATGAATCTTGCGCCCATACTCCGACGCCAGCCGGCTGAGGTCGAGGATATCGACTTCGACCTCTCCCTCGGCGGCGCAGGCCTCACGCGCAATCTCGACCAGGCGGTAAGACTTCGACATTTCACCCGGACAAGTGTGCTCGCTTCGCGACGAGGCGTTGATGATGAGGATGCGCGGCGGCGCCGAGGCGTCATCGTGGCGGTTCTGCGCGTCCATCACCGCGGAGCGCGCGGAGAGCCAGTCCTCGGCGAGATCATAATCCGGATCGGCGAACTCGCCGCCTGCTTTGCGTGTGCGCGGGCTCTTGCGGGAATGGCTGTATCCGTCCCATGCGGCGGCGGCGACGCGCTCAAGGTCGCCGGACAATGAATCAAAGGCCGGATCGCGATATTGCGATCGAAACCGGCGCAGGAATTCTGCTTCACCGAGTTCAACGTCCGGCATGCCGTGTCTTGGTTCTGGCGCCGTCATGTCTTACTCCTCAGGCGACCGCCCAGACTTCAACGCTGAACAGACGCTCGTCATCGACGAATGCGGCGGCGGGTCTGAATCCGGCGCCCTTACAGAGCGACAACAAGTCTTCGCTCGCGTATTTGTGGGAATTTTCGACGTGAATTCGCTCGCCCAATTCGATCTCGAAGCTGCGGCCGGCGACAAGGACCGTCTGATCTTTTCGGCTGCGCAGGTGCATTTCGACGCGGCCCAGCTGCTCTGAATAGCGCGCTTCATACGCGAAAAGGCCGGGGTCGAAATTCGCGCCGAGTTCGCGATTGGCGCGGACGAGGATGTTCTTGATGAATTTTTCGGTGACGCCGGCGGCGTCGTCATAGGCCGCTTCGAGCACGTCGGCTTCCTTTTTCAGATCGGCGCCGATGATCATCAGCCCGTCCGCGCCGAGCCGTCGGCGCCAGAGCCGCAAAAGGGCAATCGCGTCCGAGTGGTCAAGATTTCCGATGGTCGAGCCGGGAAAGAACGCGACGCGCCGGCTGCCGAGATCGGGCAGGTCGAAATCGCCTGCATAGTCGGCGCAGATCGCCGACACGCGCAATTGCGGGTAATCGCAGGCGATTGCCGACGCGGCGAGCCGCAAATGCTCGCGCGATACGTCGATCGGCGCATAGGCGGCGGGGGCGTCGAGCGCGTCGAGGACGATCCGGGTCTTGTCGCTTGAGCCGCTGCCAAGCTCGATCAGAAAAGAGTCGGGTCCCACCAGATCGGCGATATCGTTCGCATGGCGCCTCAGAATCGCCGTTTCCGCGCGCGTCGGATAATATTCGGGCAGGGTGCAGATGCGGTCGAACAGACCGGAACCGCGGCTGTCGTAGAGGAATTGCGGCGGGATCGACATCGGGCGCCGCTGCAAGCCGTCGAGGAAAGCGTCGCGAAAGGAAAGGCCTTCGTCGAGTCCCTCGACGAAGTCGAACCGGGTTGAAGGCGTTTCGGCGAGCAGGCGTTTAAGCGTCATCATCGGCGAGCCGTGTCCCTGAAAAGGCCCAGCGCGCGCCGGGCGGATAGAAATTGCGATAGCTTGCGCGAACATGGGCGCCCGGCGTCACCGCCGCGCCGCCGCGCAGCACGAACTGCCCGCACATGAACTTGCCATTGTACTCCCCAAGCGCGCCCGCCGCCGGTCGAAACCCGGGATAAGCAGCGTAGGCGGACGATGTCCATTCCCAGAGGTCGCCGAACATCTGCGTCAGGCCGTCGCCGCTTGCGGGGCGCGGATGGAATTCGCCGGAGGATGCAAAATGGCCCTCCGTTGGCGCATGCCGGGCCGCAATTTCCCACTCGTCCTCGCGCGGCAGCCGTTTTCCGGACCAGCGGGCGAAAGCGTCCGCCTCATAATAGCTGACGTGAGACACCGGCTCATCGGGATCGAGCGGCCGTTCGCCGCCGAGCGTGAACAACATACGCGCGCCCGCTTCGCCACCCCAATAAAGCGGCGCTTCCCATTTATGATGCTGCACCACCTGCCATCCTTCAGACAGCCAGAATTTAGCGCGCCGATATCCGCCGTCGTCGATAAACGCGAGAAACTCTCGATTGGTCGCGAGGCGGCTGGCGAGCCTGAACGGTTCAAGCCAGACCCGATGGCTCGGGCCTTCATTGTCGAATGCGAATTCATCGTGGTCGCTACCGATGGCGTAGAGGCCGCCGGGGAAAGACAGCCATCGAAGCGAAGGCGGCCGCGCTTCCGCGTTCTTCCGCGCGACCGCGCCATAGGAAGGCAGCAGCGGATTGCGCGACAGCACATGTTTGATGTCCATCAGGATCAGTTCCTGATGCTGCTGTTCGTGTTGCAGTCCGAGTTCGAGGGTCGGGCGGAGCTTGCGCCAGCCCCGCTGGTCAATGGATTGAGCAAGGTGCTGCACCGCCTCATCGACGTGTGCGCGCCAATCGTGGACTTCCTCAAGGCTTGGCCGCGAAATCAGGCCGCGCTCAGGACGCGGATGCCGCGGGCCCTCCGCTTCGTAGTAGGAATTGAACAGATACCCGAACCGCGCATCGAACGGCGTATAGTCGCGTATAGCGGACGCCAGCACGAAGGTTTCGAAGAACCATGTCGTGTGCGCGAGATGCCATTTGGTCGGACTGACATCCGGCATTGACTGGATCGTTTGATCTTCAGTGCTCAAGGGCGCCGTAAGTTCCGTGGTGCGGGCGCGCGCCTCGCCAAACCGCTGCAGCAGCAATTCGCGGTCGCCTGATGGGGAAAGCGCCGATTTCTGCAATGATGCCGCCAAAACCGATCCTCCGGGAGCGAACGGGCGCCACCGCCCACAAGGGTCAAACGCACGCAGGGACGGATCAGTTCCGGAAATGGCGAAGGAAGGCGGATCACGAGACCGAAAGCCTGTCAAACCGCGTTCACAAGATCAGATAAATGCAGCAGGCCCGCGGGGCTGGCGCATCGCCCGCGGCCGCCCGCGCGCCTTTGGC
>JBGTLL010000034.1:0-12574 GCA_041744115.1 Parvularculaceae bacterium
GGGATCGGCGAGCGGCGCGCCGCCAAGCCGCGCCGAGCCGGCCTGATAGCGGAAGCCTTCTGGCAGGGTGTCGGCGATTCTGACCGACGCCGAGGTCGCCGCGCGGTTTTCGACGCTGATGCGGTAGCGCACGAAATCGCCGATCGAGGCTGTGTCCGCGTCGGCGGTCTTAAGGACGACAATGTCCGTCCGCGGATCGAGCGGGAAGTCGAATTCAACGTCGCCGCTCGCGGTCAGCGCGAAATCCGCGCCGTACGACGCCGGGATGATCGTGAACGGGGCATTCGCAAGCGCCGCGAACGACGGCGCGGCGACGGTCGAGGGCGCGACATAGCCGGCGGGCGGCGTCACTTCGAGCCGGTATGACCCCGGAAACATGATCGGAAAGCGGAACTCGCCCGGTCCGAGCGCGTAGACCATGCCGCCAGCGTCGGTGACCGTCTGGCCGGTCGTCAGGCTCGAGGGATACGCCGAAACGCCGTCAATCCCCATCACCGGCGCCGGCTGACCGCTCGCGTCATCGACGATTGTCACCGTCGCGCCGTCAATCAGCGCGCCGGTCAGACTGTCGAACAGCCGGCCGAACGGATCGACGCCCGCGGTGTCGGTTGAAACCTCGTTCAGATCGAACGCGTCCTGGTAGCGCGCGGTCAGCTGCGCCCCTTGCGCAATCGTCAGCGTCGCATCGTTCTGGACCGGGGCGCCTGAGCTGCTCGGGACATAGGCGTAGAACTCGCCGCTGTCGGGACCGCTTTCGTAAAGGCGGAGCGTGATGAAGTCGCCATTCGCCGTGCGGATGGTCGCAACGATGGTTTCGACCGTCACGGGATCGCCGTTCTGGCCGGAATCACTGACGCGGACGATGACCGGTTCGCCGACATAGAACGCGTCCGCCGGCGCCAGCCGGACGGGAGACCCGGTGTTGATGAGCGCGCCGCCGGCCGCGGCAAGCGGCCCTACCGGCTGAAAGCCGGCGCCGGGCGAGGGTTCATAGTCCGAGCCGTTAAGGCGGGCGAGGATCGCGTCCGGCGCGCTCGGCGCGTAACGGAAGAATTCGATCGTCGAGGGCGTCCGCGCCGCTTCGATGACGAAGCTCGCCGGCGCGGTCGTCAAGGTCGGCGTCGATGCGCCGAGCGAATAGGAAACTTCGGCGACATTATCGACCTGCGCGCCGAGGACCGCGGCGTCAGCGCATCCCGCGGCAACCGCCGCGAAGGCGGCGGCGGCGGCGAAAACCCGCGCAAAACCCCCGATGACGCCCCTTTTTGACACGCGACTTGAGCTCTTTCAGCCCGCTAACTCAACGCCCTTGGTGCGACGATGCCGCTGCGCCGGTTTTCCCGATGCAGCGGCACATGGTTCCCTCAAGACGAGGCCCGGGAATTACCGGACCAGCGCCCGGATCGTGATCGTCCCGGTGACGCCTGGCGCAAGGCTCGCCCCCGTCAGCGCCACCGTGCAGCCGGTCGTGCAGCCGACGGCCGGCGTTGTCAGGACCCCTGCAACCGAGAAACTCGCCTGCGCCGCCGAGACGAACTGGACCTCGTCCGGCAGCACGTCGTTGATGTCGATCGAGGAGGCGGTCGCCGATGCGCCGACGGCGTTCGTCGCCGAGATCACATATTCGACGCAGCCGCCCGGAACCGCGAAGCCGCCGGCGATCGCATCGGTCGCGCAGTTGACCGGGTTGGTCGCGACCACCGCAACCGTCTTCGACGCGGTGAGCGACGCGGCGGAGACCGTGTAGGTCGCGGTCGAGGAATGCGCGCCGTCATTGGCGACATCTTCCGGCGCGCCAGCCGTGCCGGCGCCGTCGGCGAGAACGCTGTCGGCCTCGCCGTTCATGGCGTTGGCGCCGGATGCGGTGATTTCCGTTCCCGGCGTCGCGCTATAGGCGGCGTCGAGCGAGACCGCCGGATAGAAGGAATTCGCGATCAGGATGACGTCGTCGGTCTGGCCGTTGGTCGCCGCCCCCGGAACATCGCCGGAGATAACGACCCAGATCGTCGCGTCGGCGGCGACGTCGGCGGTAACGCCCGCCCCTAACGTATAGGCGGTTCCGGCGCCCGCATCGTCAACGCCCGGCGTAAAGACGCCGTCACCGCCGGCGTCGGCATAATAGCGCGCGGTATAGGTTCCGATGTCGAACGTGTCGGTTCCGACGTCTTTCAGCGACAGCCGCCAGGCGGCGTTGTCGTTGCCGGCGTTGGCGACGCCATAGACCAGCTCGGCGCCGGTCTCGCCCGGCGAAACCGAGGCGCTGACCGCCGTTGCAACCGTCAGGTCGACATTGCGGTCGACAGTGAACGTCGTCGGCGATCCCGAGGTGTCGATCTGCGTCTGCGCGACGCCGCTGACCTGATAATCGAGGGTGAAACTGTTCGCGACGGACGCGCCCGCGTCCGTTCCCGCCGCCAACCCGGCGCTTGCGGCCGAAAAGACGGCGGCCGCAGCCGTCGTCACTATCGCCGCCCTCGAAAGACGGCGGACCCGATTCTTCATATGCAATTCCCCTTGCACCAGCTTCGCAAGGAATCGCATTTGCGTGTAAAGACTTTGATAAAGTTGACTTGAACTGTACAATAAAGGAATACAACCATTAGTTGTAGTAACGATGTATTTACCTTAATGCAAAGAGCAATATCTCGGAATCGAGGACGACGTCACCCTGACGCAAGTCAGGGTCCAGAATGGCGAGCAAGGCCCTCGCGGCGCTGGATGCTGACTTGCGTCAGCATGACGGAACGAGGTTTGTGTCCCATGCGGATTAAAGCAAAGAGCAATATCCCGGAATCGAGGACGACGTCACCCTGACGCAAGTCAGGGTCCAGAATGGCGAGCAAGTCCCTCGCGGCTCTGGATGCTGACTTTCGTCAGCATGACGGAACGAGGTTCGTGTCCCATGCGGATTAAAGCAAAAAGCAATATCCCGGAATCGAGGACGACGTCACCCTGACGCAAGTCAGGGTCCAGAATGGCGAGCAAGTCCCTCGCGGCGCTGGATGCTGACTTCGTCAGCATGACGGAACGAGGTTCGTGTCCGATGCGGATTAAAGCAAAGAGCAATATCCCGGAATCGAGGACGACGTCACCCTGACGCAAGTCAGGGTCCAGAATGGCGAGCAAGTCCCTCGCGGCGCTGGATGCTGACTTGCGTCAGCATGACGGAACGAGGTTCGTGTCCCATGCGGATTAATTGCGCCCGTCAACCCGCAATCGCGCGGCGCCCGCGCGCCGTTAAGGCGGCGTTTACCGAGGCGGCATTACGAGAGAGCGGTAGCGCCGAGGAACCCGCCGATGACGAAAATCTCTCACCTTCTTGCGATGCTTGTGTCAGTCGCGGCGGGACCGGCGGCGGCTGAGCTGACAGCGACGCAAGTTGTCGAAAAGGAAATCGTCGTTCGCGATGCGGACGGGGCCGAGACGGTCAAGCGTCAGCCCGCGGACAAAGTGACGCCCGGCGAAACCGTCGTCTATTCGATCAAATACAGGAATGATTCTGGCGAGCCGGCGTCGGACCTTGTCCTCGTGATGCCGGTGCCGAAGGAAGTCGCCTATGTCGAAGGGTCGGTCGCCGGCGGCGACGCCGCAATTTCCTTTTCGGCGGACGGCGGCGACACCTATGTCGCGCGCGGCCGGCTGACGGTCGTTGAAGGCGGCGAAACACGGCCCGCCCGCGGCGACGAGATCACCCATATCCGCTGGACCCTCGCCGCCTCGGTGCCGCCGAAGGCCGAGGGCGAAGTTTCGTACAAGGGCATACTTCGGTAGGGCCGGGCGATATCGTCGGCGCCGTGGCCCCCAGCGGCGCATCCTTCGAGACGCGCGAAGACGCGCTCCTCAGGATGAGGAATTTCTTGTTGAAACAAGGTATCCCTCATCCTGAGGAGCGGCCCCTCTTTGGGCCGCGTCTCGAAGGATGCGCCGCGGAAGACGCCCTAAAGCGCCAGCCGGTAGCCGCCCGCTTCGGTCAGCAATATCGTCACCGAGCCGGGGTCCGGCTCGATTTTCTGACGCAGGCGGTAGACATGCGTTTCGAGCGTGTGCGTCGTGACGCCTGAATTATAGCCCCAGACCTCATCGAGGAGGACATCGCGCGTCACCGGCCTGCCGCCGGCGCGATAGAGGAATTTCAGGATCGAGGCTTCCTTTTCGGTGAGGCGGATCTTTTTGTCGGCGTCGTTCACCAGCATCTTCACCGACGGGCGGAACTCGTAAGGCCCGATCTTGAAGACCGCGTCCTCGTTCTGCTCGTGGCTTCTGAGATGGGCCCGGATGCGCGCCAAGAGCACTGCGAATTTGAACGGTTTCGTCACATAGTCATTGGCGCCGGAGTTGAGGCCGAGGACCTCGTCCGCATCGGTATCGGCGCCGGTCAGCATGATGATCGGCGATTTGAAGCCGTTCTTGCGCATGACCTGACAAGCCTCGCGCCCGTCCATGTCGGGAAGGCCGATATCGAGCAGGATGAGGTCGATGTGGGCTTCTTCTTTCGCCTTGGAAATTGCCGCTTGCGCGCGCCCGAGCGCTTCGACCGCGAATTCGTCGTGATGACTGAACTGATCGAGCAGCGTTTCCCGGAGGAGATCGTCGTCATCGACCAGAAGAATGCGTTTTGCACGCGCCATAAATGCCAAAAGCCTTTTCTTGTCCGGCCCCGACTATCCCTAAAGCGCCGCCCGGCGGAAATCAAAACAGGCTCACGGTCGCGTGAATTAGAGCGGGGCGCAATTAATCCTAAACCGCATGGGACACGAACCTCGTTCCGTCATGCTGACGAAAGTCAGCATCCAGAGCCGCGAGGGACTTGCTCGCCATTCCGGACCCTGACTTGCGTCAGGGTGACGTCGTCCGCGATTCTGAGATATTGCTCTTTGCTCAAGAATTTCTTACGCCGGATTGCGGGGTCCAAACAGCGCCGTTCCAATCCGGACATGGGTGGCCCCCAGCTGCGCGGCAACCGCGTAATCGGCGCTCATCCCCATCGACAGGACGGAAAGAGCGTTGCGCGCCGCGATTTTCGCCAGCAGCGCGAAATGGGGGCCGGGCGGCTCGTCCGCGGGCGGAATGCACATCAGCCCTTCGATGGCGAGGCCATACTCGTCCCGGCATTGGCGGATGAAGGCGTCGGCGTCTTCGGGATGGACGCCCGCCTTTTGCGGCTCGGCGCCGGTATTGACCTCGACGAGGAGGCGCGGCGCCCTCGCCTGACGCGCGATTTCGTCGGCCAGCGCCCTCGCGATCTTCAGCCGGTCGACGGTTTCGATGACGTCGAAAAGCGCCACCGCTTCGGCGGCCTTGTTCGACTGCAAAGGGCCGATCAGGCGCAATTCAATGTCGGGAAATTCCGCTTTCAGCGCCGGCCATTTCGACTTCGCTTCCTGCACGCGGTTTTCGCCAAAGACGCGATGCCCGGCGATCAGCGCCGCGCGGATTTTCTCCGGTCCTTGCGTTTTCGAAACCGCGACGATCTCGACAGCGCGGACGCGCCCTGCTTCCTTCAGCGCGGCCTCGAGCGCCGCGCGGACGGCGGCAAGATTGGCCTTGAAATCGGCGGATGGCGGATGATCGGCGGTCATGAGGATTTGCGAACGACAGCCGCGACGCTAGCAGCGGCGGCGGCCCGGCTACAACGGGCGAGCGGCGCCAAAGCGCCGTTCAGCCTCGCTTTTCTGACCGACTGTCAGCGCATTCCCGACCCCGAACCGATCCTGCGCGCGCTGCCCGCCGGCGTCGCGGTCATTTATCGCAACTACGACGGACCGGGGCGCGAGGCCGTTGCGCACAGGTATGCGGCGGTCTGCCGGTCGCGCGGCGTTCTGTTCCTCGTCGCCGGCGATCTGGCGCTGGCGCAAGACGTCGGCGCTGATGGCCTTCATCTGCCGGCGCGCTCGCTCCGCGAATCCCGCCTCTCCCTCGGGAGAGGCCAGCGAGCGCAGCGAGCGGGTGAGGGGTCGGCCCTCAAATGGAAAGCGCGGACCCCTCACCCGAAAGCGCCGCGCGCCGGGCGAGCACCGGGGTCGATCATGACTGACCTCATCGTCACCGCCTCATGCCACAACGCCAACGAACTCGCGCTTGCGCACGCCTTCGGCGCGGACATCGCATTCCTGTCGCCAGTCTTTCCGACAAAAAGCCATGCCGGTACGGAGCATCTTGGCGCCGCGCGCTTTCTGGCCCTCGCCGCCGCTGCGCCGCTTCCCGTTCTCGGGCTCGGCGGGGTCGATGAAACGAACGCGACGGCGCTCAGCGGACGCAATGTCGCCGGGTTTGGCGCGATCGGGGCGTTCGCATAAAAAGGGCGGCCCCGCGAAACGAGGCCGCCCATTTTCGTTATCCCCTCTAAGCAACGCAGGCGCTTTGAGACCCTGACAAGCCTAGAACTTTATTGAGCTCTCGATGACGACAGTGGCGGCTTCTTCGAGACCGCCCGCCGTCGCCGGCTTTGTTGATTCGACATATTGCGCGGCGGCGCCGACAGTGATGCCGCGTCCGACAAAATAGGTGACCCCGGCTTGCGCCGTTTGCGTATCGCGGAAGATCAGCGGGTTTGCCGCCGTCGGCCCGACGATATCGGCGTCCGACTGGCCGTAGCCGAGCATGACGCCCCAGTCGCCCTTGTCTTCGCCGGTCTTGAAGGTGATGCCGGCGTCGAAGGCGAGATAGCCGTCCTCGTCGAGATCGGCGAGGCCGGAATTGGTCGACTTGACCGAGCCGCCGACGGTCAGCCCGCGAAAGCCGAGATTGAGGCCGAGCGCGTAAGCGCGGTAATCGTCAAACACCGGCGAGAGGACGCGCGCGTCTTCGCTCGCCGTCACATAGCTCGCGCCGAGGCCAAGAAGAAGGCCGTTCTGGCCGCCGACTTCTTTCTGATAGTACATCGCCGCCTCGACAACATCGTCCCAGCGCGAGGCTTCGGTCAGAAGCTGGCCGTTCGGCGCGATCATCAGCCGGTCTTCGGCGGCGCACAGATCCTTGCCGCAATGGGCGAGCGAGGGACTGTAGGAAACGCCGAGCTGCAGCCCGCCGAGCGCGCCGCCAAGAAAGTTCGCGGGCGGAAGATAGGTGAATTTGGTCGAATAGCCGGAAAAGTCGTTGACCGTGTGAACGTCATTGAGGCCGGAAAAGTCCGTACGCCAATCATTGACGTTGACCGAACGGAAGATCGTCGGCGCGGTGACGGCGAAGGTGCGCCCGACGCCATGGTCGCGCCCGACGATCACCTGGCCGAAAGCGCCCCGGACATAGCCATAGGCGCCCTGGACATAAGCGTCGCTGGTCAGCGGCCCGACGCCGCGCGGCCCGCCGATCAGAAGGCTTGAATAGCGCCCGCCGGCGTAAAGCTGGTTTGGCTGCTGGCCGTCGACACGGCCTTCGACGACAGCGCCGACTTCGATCCCGTTGTTGAGGACAGTCGATCCCTTGACCGCGATTTCGGCGTCGGCGTCGGCTTTGGCGTCGCCATCGGTCAGGCCGGCGGCCCCGCTCGCCGCGCCCTCGACTTCGAGCTTCACGGGATCGGCGGCGAGGGCGGACGTCATCGCCAGCGCGGAAACCTGTCCCGCGGCGACAAACGCCAGCATTTTTGCCAACCTGTGCATCATCCCACTCGGTCTTTCGACCGGAACTCCCTGTTTCGGCGACGAAATAGGCGACGGTGCGTCACGGCTTCGCCGGTCTTGACTTATCCGCCCGCGCTCCGCCAGAGATAGAACACATGGCGACGGAGCGCCCCGTTTCAACTATCGGGGCGCGGCACACATAACTGGAGCGAGTTAAGGCCCCCCGAAGGCCCCGGTCAAGGAAAGCCGACCGCTTGCAGTTGTCTGGCCCGCGGTTTGTGGTAGGAAAGCCACGTTCGCGGCGCGGCCGCGGTTCACAATGGAACAGTTCCCCCAATGAGTCTCGAAAAACTACGCCCGATCAAGATATTAGCGGCGGCGCTCGCGGCTGCGGCGATGACCGCCTGCGCTGGCGGCGGCAATGGCGGCGACGCCCGCGACGCGACCCTGATCGGCGCCAAAGGCGCGACGACGGTCAACCGCTATTTGTGGGCGGCCTCGCTCGAGACCCTCGATTTCCTTCCCGTTTTCCGGGCCGATCCGATCGCCGGACTGATCATCACCGACTGGTATTCGAACCCGGAAACGCCGGACGAGCAGTTCAAGGTGTCGGTCTATATCCTCGACAGCGCGCTGCGCGCCGATGCGCTGCGGGTGTCGGTTTTCCGTCAGACGAAAGAACCCGCCGGGGCCTGGGTCGAGGCGAGCGTCAATCCGGCGACCGCCCGCGAGATCGAGAATGCGATTTTGACCCGCGCGCGCCAGTTGCGGCTCAATCAGATCGACGATTGATCGAAGGCAGTAGGCAGTAGGCAGTAGGACGGTGGAGTCCTCGCTGTCTGTCGCGCAGTTCGCCAACTACTGCCTATTGCCTATTGCCTATTGCCTACTGCCTATTGCCTCAGCACTACTCCCGTCATGGCCCGCTACAATCCCAAAGAAATCGAACCCAAATGGCGCCAGCGCTGGGATGACGAGAAGGCGTTTTTGACCAGCGCCGACCGCGCCAGGCCCAAATACTACGTGCTTGAGATGTTTCCCTATCCGTCGGGCCGCATTCATCTGGGGCATGTCCGGAACTACGCGATGGGCGATGTCATCGCCCGCTTCAAGCGCGCCCGCGGCTTCAATGTCCTGCATCCGATGGGCTGGGACGCCTTCGGTCTGCCCGCCGAAAACGCCGCCATGCAGACCGGGTCGCATCCGAGGGACTGGACTTACGCCAATATCGAGGCGATGCGGCGCGAGCTGAAACAGATCGGCCTTGCGATCGACTGGAGCCGCGAATTCGCAACCTGCGATGTCGGGTATTACCGCTGGCAGCAGAAGCTGTTTCTGGATTTCTGGCAGGCGGGTTTGGTCGAGCGGCGCGAGAGCTATGTGAACTGGGATCCGGTCGACAGGACGGTCCTTGCCAATGAACAGGTGATCGACGGCAAAGGCTGGCGGTCGGGCGCGACGGTCGAGCGCAAAAAGCTCTCGCAATGGTTTTTGAAGATCACCGACAAGGCGGAAGACCTTCTCGCCGCGCTTGACGACGGCCGTCTCAAAGGCTGGCCGGACAATGTGCGGCTGATGCAGCGGAACTGGATCGGCAAGTCAAAGGGCGCGGTCGTCCGGTTCCGTTTCGCTGACGGAACGTCAGCCCGCGCCAATTCCCCATCCCCTCATCCTGAGGAGCAAAAGGCCCCCTCGCCCTTCGAGACGCTTCGCCCTCAGGGTGAGGGGGCCTTTTGCGTCTCGAAGGATGCGCCGGACGGGTTCCGCGACGTCGAAATCTACACGACGCGGCCCGACACCCTGTTTGGGGCGTCCTTCATCGCCGTCGCGCCCGATCACCCCCTGGCGCAAGGCTTTGCGAAGACGGACGCGAAAGCCGCCGCCTTCATCGCCGAGTGCCAGAAGACCGGAACCTCGCAGGAAGCAATCGACAAGGCCGAGAAAAAGGGGTTCCGGCTGCCGCTCAACGCCGAGCATCCCTTCATCGACGGGCGGGCGCTCCCCGTCTACATCGCGAATTTCATCCTGATGGGCTACGGCACGGGCGCGATTTTCGGCTGCCCGGCGCACGACGCGCGCGATCTCGACTTCGCCAGGAAATACGGGCTCGCCGTCATCCCCGTGGTGCTGCCGCCGGGCGAAGACGCGGCGAGTTTCGCGATCGGCGACGAGCCGTATCTCGGACCCGGAACGCTGTACAATTCCGAATTCCTCGACGGATTGTCCGTGGACGATGCAATCGACGCGGCGGTCCGTAAAATTGAATCGATGGGCGCCGGCCGCGCGGCGACGCAGTTCCGTTTGCGCGACTGGGGCGTTTCGCGGCAGCGCTATTGGGGCTGTCCGATCCCGGCGATCCATTGCGAGAAATGCGGCGTCGTCCCGGTTCCCGAAAAAGACCTCCCGATCATTTTGCCGGAAGTTCCCGCGTCCGCCTTCAGGACGCCCGGCAATCCGCTCGACCGGATGCCGGAATGGCGGAATGTTCCGTGCCCTGAATGCCGGGGCCACGCCGAGCGCGAGACCGACACTTTCGACACCTTCGTCGATTCAAGCTGGTATTTCGCGCGCTTTGCCGCCGCGCGGGAAGACAGGCCGCTAGACCGGGCGGACGCGGACTATTGGCTCCCCGTCGATCAGTATATCGGCGGCGTCGAGCACGCGATTTTACATTTGCTCTACGCGCGGTTCTTCATCCGCGGGATGAAGGATACCGGGCATCTGTCGGTTGAAGAACCGTTCGCCAATCTCTTCACGCAAGGGATGGTGACGCATGCGACGTATCGGGACGACGAGGGTCAGTGGCTGTTGCCGGAAGACGTGATCGTTGAAGCCGGAAAAGCAACCCGCGCTGACACCGGCGAGGCGGTAACGATCGGCCCCATCGAAAAAATGTCGAAGTCGAAAAAGAACGTCGTCTCGCCGGACGAGATCGTTTCGAAATACGGCGCCGACGCCATCCGCTGGTTCATTCTTTCGGATTCGCCGCCCGAGCGCGATGTCGAATGGACCGACGCCGGCTGCAACGGGGCGTGGAAACTCGTCGCCCGCATTTGGGAAACGGTTGAGCCGGCGAAGGGGGCGCTGATGAAGGCGCACGATCTTTCGCGCGCGCCGGCGGACGCCGACATCGAACTGCGCCGGGCGACGCATGGGGCGATCGCCGCCGTCACCGAAGACATCGAGAATTTCCGCTTCAACAAGGCGATCGCGCGGATTTATGAATTCTTGACGGCGATCAGGAAGGCCGCGGGCGTTTCTTCTCTCTCTCTCCAAGGGGCGTCGCCGCAAGAACCGCGCTCGTTGAACCGCCCCCCTCACCCCGACCCTCTCCCCCCGAAGACGGGGGGCGAGGGAGAAGGGACGTGGGCCCTTCCCGAGGCCCTCTCCGCCCTCGTCCGTCTGATTGCGCCGTTCACGCCGCACCTCGCGGAGGAATGCTGGGAGACGCTCGGCGGCGAAGGTCTCGTCTGCAACGCGCCCTGGCCCGAAGCGGACCCGGCGCTGCTGCAGAAAGAGACGCTCATCCTGCCGGTGCAGGTCAACGGCAAGCGCCGCGGCGAAATCTCGGTCGCGGCGTCGGCGGAGACCCGGGCGATCGAATCCGCCGCCTTGTCGGAAGCGGGCGTGAAGCGCCATATTGAAGGACTGACCGTCAGAAAGATCGTTGTCGTGCCCGGCCGGATCGTGAATATCGTCGCGAGCTAGAGGTTTGAGCTTGAAATCCCCTCCCCCGCTCGTCCCCGCGAAAGCGGGGACCCATGCCGCGCGATGGAGTCCCGCTTGCGCGGGAATGAGCGGCATTCTAATGGCGCTCGCCCTCTCCGCCTGCGGGTTCCAGCCGCTTTACGCGACCGGCGACGGCGGCGCGCCCGGCCTCAGGAATGTCGCTTTGACCGGCGTCGAGGCGCCCGAGGAGATCGCGCCGGTGGTGACGCGCGCTTTCGCGCGCCGGATGGCCGCCGCGCCTTCCAGCGCGCGGTACGACCTTCTCGTCACCGCGACCGAACAGGCCGAGCGCCTCGCCGTGCAGATCGACGCCTCGGTGACGCGCTACAATTACCGCCTGGTCGGCGATTACACCCTGGTCGAGCGCGGCACCGGCAAGCGCATCAGGGGCAACGTCGTCTCGATCGCCTCCTTCAGCGTCGTCAACTCGCAATACTCAACGCTTTACGCGGAAGAGGCGGCGCGCGAGAAAGCCGCAACCCAGCTCGCCGAAGACATCGAGCGCGACATCCTGCTTGAACTCGCGGCGGCGGAAGACGCGGCGGCGAACGCCCGGAAATGACCGCGCTGAAAGGCAAGGCGATCGACGCCTTTGTCGCAAGGCGCGATCCGAACATCGCGGCGATCCTCGTTTACGGGCCGGATCTCGGCCTCGTCCGCGAGCGCGCCGACAAGATCGCCAGACAAATCTGCCCGGATTTCAGGGATCCCTTCAATTATCTCGAACTTGGCGACGCCGACCTCAAGGGCGATCCCTCGCGGCTCGCCGACGAGGCGGCGTCCCTCTCCCTGATGGGCGGCGAGCGGGTCGTCCGTATCAGGACGAACGGCGGCGCGGAGGCGGCGGCAAAGCTCGTTGTCGAGGGTCTCGCCGGCGGGCATCTGAAAGCGAACGGGGTTGTTCTGATCGAAGCCGGCGATCTCGCCAAAAGCGCCGCCTTGCGCAAGCTTTTTGAAGGATCGAAGGCGGCGGTCGCGCTTCCCTGCTACGCCGACACGCCGGCGGATGTCCGCGCGCTCGCTGTCGAGGCGGCGCGCGCCGAGGATCTGCGTTTCGAGAGCGAGGCGCTCGATCTTCTGGCAGCGCTGCTTGGCGAGGATCGCGGGCTTTCGCGCTCGGAAATCGAAAAGCTCATTCTCTACAAGGGCCCGAAATCGACCCGGGCGGGCGCATCCGCGATCACCATCGACGATGTCCGGGCAAGCCTCGTCGATACCGTTTCCGACGCTGTCGGCGAGGCCGCTTCCGCCGCCGCCGACGGCGCCTCGGCCGCGCTCGCCCG
>JBGTLL010000035.1:0-1783 GCA_041744115.1 Parvularculaceae bacterium
GCCGCCGCGCGAGAAGCTGCAACGGCGACAGGACAAGCGCGAGGAGCGGGATCATTCACCGTCCTCCGCCGGCTCGAGGATCTCGCCCAGAATTTCGTCCCAGTCCGGCATTTTGAGGGTGACGACGCCGCCGTCCCATGAAGCCTCGACATCGCGCCCGCCGTGAGTGACGCCCGGCTCGAACGGGTGATCGTTGACGTGAACGCGCATGCAGGACGGCGAGCCGTCCTCGGCGACCTTGCCGCCGAAGACGACCTTGTGCGCCGCCGCCCCCCCCTGCTGCAGCTGCAGGAAATGCGCGCCGTCGGCCTCGCCCGCGCGGACGATCAAATGCGTCACGGCGGCGCCAAAGCGCGCGAAGGAGCGCTTGTTGAAGTTAACGACGAGGGCGCCCGAATTGCGGACGGCGACCTTGATCGATGCGGGTTTTTTCACCCCCGCCACCGGCGTCAGCAGCATGAAGGGTACGAGATCGGCTTTTTGGGCGAGGGTGCTCATGTGGCGCTCCTTTCAAGGGTGATGATCGCGTCGAGGCGCTGGCGGGTGAGACGCCGTTCAAGGCTCAATCGCTCGAGCGCGCCGACGAGGCGCTCGATCGTCGCCGGGCGGATGCCGCGAAGGCCGCGGATCGATTTCGAGAACACCGTCTCGCTGACGGCGGCGGCCCGGCACAGCGCGCGGCGGGAAACCCCGCCCACTGCCAGCCGCGCCTCTTCAACCTTCGCGAGATCGGCGCTGACCGCTTTTGCATTCGAGGCGAGTGCCATTGACGCTGCCTTTTTATGGCTGTTCAGTGCCTGGGCACCTTTTCGAAGGTGCTTCGGTCATGGCGTCAATGGGCTAATGGCTAAATGTTGACCCTTCCGGCGCGTCGTATACCAGATGCCATGACGACGCCCAGACAACAGCAACTCGACTGGCTGGCCGGGATCCTTAAAAAGACCGGAATGCGCCCGAGCGCCCTCGCCGCCAAAGCCGGCATGACGGCGCCGAACCTCTATCGTTTTCTTGACGGGCAATCGGAGCGGACCTTGCGCCCGGCGACCATCGTCAAGCTGGCGCGGGCGGCGAATGTATCGCCCCCGGACGAACTGGCCGGCCTCAGCGACGGCGACGCGCGCGCCTATACGTTCGACGCCAAGGCTTTTACGCCGCCCGACCCGGAAAAGCACCCGCGTCTTTTGACGTACGAAATCACCACCGATGCGCTGACCCTCGCCGGCTTCGAGCGCGGCGACATCGCGGTCATCGATACGCGGCTGACGCCCGTCCCCGGCCAGCTCGTCATGGCGCAGGTCTATGATCTCCGGATCGGCGACGCCGACACCGTCATCCGCTGGTTCGAACCGCCCTATCTGATTTCGGCGAGCGCCGATCCGGAATTGCGAAAACCCATTCCAATCGACCCGCAAAAGGTGAGTTTGCGCGGCGTCGTCGTCAGGCAATTAAGGTCGCGCGACCTCCTGAAGGCGAGCTAGTGCTTTTTCGACAGATAATTGTTGCTTTTTCGATGCCAGAGGCTTGCTTTTCAAAACAGCCGCCCCCATATCTGCAAAGCCAGGCTTTGCAATGGGGCTCGGAATGCTCGGCTTTTCAGACATTCAGGATCTCGATTTCCTCTCCTCGCGCGAGATCGCGCGGCGGATGGGGTTTTCGTCCTGGGCGTCGCTCAGACGGGCGCTGGCCGCACGGGGCGAGGATCTCCCCCCTCCGCTCATGCGCGGCCGGCACCGCGGCGACATTGTCAAGGCGTGGTTTGCGCGTCTTGCCGCCGGCGACGGAC
>JBGTLL010000036.1:0-14651 GCA_041744115.1 Parvularculaceae bacterium
AGGCGCTTTCATTGTCGGCGCGCGCGCTGGCGCTGATCGACGGGCGCCGCGCGCCGTCGCTGGAGGATGTGCGCCGCCTTGCAAAACCCGTTCTCCGCCACCGCATGGCGCTCAATTTCGCGGCGCGCGCGCAAGGCGTTGCGATGGACGACTTCATCGACGACATCGTCGCCAAGGCATTGTGAGGATGCCGGCGCGGCCCGCACCGCATGGCGGCAAGGACATTCGTCATCAGGCGGAGGAAATCGCTTCGGCGTTTCCGCCGCTGCTGATCGAGGCCGAGCGGATCGCGCAGACGGTCGCGTCGGGCCTGCACGGACGGCGGCGCGCGGGGCCCGGAGAAACCTTCTGGCAGCACCGGGCCTACGCCTTCGGCGACCCGGTTTCGTCGATTGACTGGCGTCAGTCGGCGCGCGTCGCCGATCGTCTTTACGTCCGGCAGAATGAATGGGAAGCCGCCGCTGCCGTCTGGATCTGGCGCGACCCCTCGCGCTCGCTTGATTACACATCGACACGCGATTTCCCGACCAAGCGGCGGCGCGCGGATATTCTGGCGGTGGCGCTCGCCGCGCTGCTGGCGCAGGCGGGCGAACGGGTCGGCCTTGCCGGCACGCAGGGACGCGTCTTTCATGGCCGTAACGCCGCCGCGCGATTTCTCGAAGCGCTTGATGTCGATGCGTTTGACGACCGCGCCTCTTCGCCGCCGCCGATGCCGATAAGCGCTCACGCACGCGTCGTTCTCCTCAGCGACTTTTATTCCGATCTTGACGCCGTCGCGGAAGCAGCCGCGCGCGCCGCGTCGCTTGGCGCAAAAGGCGTGCTGATGCAGATCGTCGATCCCGCCGAGGAGAATTTTCCGTTCGCCGGCCGCACACAGTTCGAAGACGCGGAAAGCCGCGACCGCCTCATCTTCGGCGACGCGGCCGCGCTGCGCGACGCCTACCGGCGCGAGTTTGCCGCGCACCGTGAAGCCTTGATCGTCCTTGCAAACCGTTTCCAGTGGACATTCGCCGCGCACCGCACCGACACGCCAGCGAGCGCCGCGCTGCTTACTTTGTACATGGCGCTCGCCGATCCGCGGGGCCGTCCCTGGTGAACGCTTTCGCGCGAAGGATCTGAGCCGCCGATGGGCGCCTTGTCATTTTCATCGCCGCTGCTGCTTCTGGCGCTCCTGGCGCTGCCGGCGATCTGGTTCCTGCTGCGGGCAACGCCGCCGGCGCCGAGGCTGGTCAGATTTCCGGCGTTCGAACTGCTGCGCCGTCTCGCAAAGACAACGGAGACGCCCGACAAGACGCCGTGGTGGATCCTTCTCCTGCGCCTTGCGATCGCCGGACTTGCCATTGTCGCCCTTGCGGGACCGATCCTCAATGCGCCGCGCGAGCCGGCAAATCCTGGCCCTATCGTCCTTGTCGTCGATAACAGCTGGGCGGCGGCGCCCGGATGGCGGCTGCGGCGCGACGCCATCTTGAGCGCCGCCGAACAGGCGGCGCGCGCCAGCCGCGAGACCTGGCTCATTGCAACCGCGAACGATGACCTTGATCCGCTTCAGCCGATGACGGGCGAGGAACTCCGCGACCTTGCGACGGATCTTGAGCCGCAGCCCTTCCTTCCGGATTACGGCCGAGCGCGGGAGCAGATTTCGTCGCTTGCAGGCGCCGTCCGCGACGCGGATGTCGTCTGGCTCGCCGACGGGATCAATCATCAAGGCGCGCGTGAATTGCTGGCGCAAATGAAGGCGCTCGGCGCCGTTACGATGCACGTGGACGCATCGACGCCAGCCTTGGCGCTGTTCCCTGCCGAGCGCGCGCAGACGCAGTTGACCTACCGCATCGACCGCATCGGCAAGGCGGCGTGGGGCGGCGATCTCGTGGCGCTGGCGCGAGACGGACGCGAAGTTGCGCGGTCCGCGGTCGAGATTCCCGCCAACGAGACAACCGTCACAGCGGCGCTCGACCTTCCGCTCGCCCTCCAGAACGACATGGCGCAGGCGCGGCTTGAAGACGTTTCGTCGGCCGGCGCCGTGCAGCTTGTCGATGCGCGTGAGCGTCGCGCGCTGATCGGGTTTATCTCCAGCGGGGCCGCCGGCGCCGATCCCCTTCTTTCGGGGGCCCATTACGTCCGCAAGGCGCTTGATCCTTTCGCGATCTTTGTCACGGACACGCTCGACAACCTCATCGCCTCGGATACCTCCGTGATCGTGCTCGACGACGTAGGCGTCTTGCGGCTGACCGATGTCGAGAGGCTCACGGCGTGGATCGAGAAGGGCGGCGTCGTCATCCGCTTTGCCGGCCCGACGCTCGCGGAAGCCGCTGACGACAGGACGCCAGCCCTTCTCCCGGTCAATCTGCGCGGCGGCGGACGCGCGTTCGGCGGCGCGCTTACCTGGGAAACGCCGCAGCTTCTCGGCGGCTTCGCCGCGGAAGGCCCTTTCGCTGATCTTGCTCCGCCTCCGGACGTTTATGTGCGAAGGCAGGTGCTCGCCGAACCCGGCGGCGATACGAGTCTGCGCACCTGGGCGAGCCTCACCGACGGTACGCCGCTCGTCACCGGCGTTGCAATGGAGGCAGGCGCAATTGCCCTTTTCCATGTGACAGCGACGCCCGACTGGTCCGATTTGCCGCTGTCGGCGACCTTCATCGATATGCTGCGCAAGCTTGTTTTCATTTCCGCGCTCGGACCGGAAAGTGTCGGCGCCGAAGAGGCGCAAAAGGTGACGCCCTTCCGCGTCCTTGACGGGTTTGGCGCTCTGAAACAGCCGACGCGCGATATTCCGGCGTCAACGCTGGCGGAAATTGCCGCGGGCGCGACCGCCGGCCGGCCGCCCGGACTTTACGGCGCGCCGGAAGCGCCGATTGCGCTCAACGCCGTCACGCAGGAGGACGCCTTCGAGGCAATCGCGATCGAGGGCGTTGCGATCCGCCCCTATATCGCCAGCCCGCCGGTGAAGATTGCGCCGCCGCTTTATCTGCTCGCACTCATTCTGCTGATCGCGGACGGCCTCATCGCGTTGCGCCTCGCGGGGCGTCTGCATTTTGCCCTGATCGTTCTTTTCGCCGCCGCCGCGATGCCGATCGACCGCGCCGGCGCCGCGCCGCTCGATCGCCCGATCGATCCGGACGCGAGCAAAGCCGCCCTCTCGATGCGCCTTGCCTATGTGGAGACCGGCGATCCGGCTACCGACCGCGTTTCGGAAGCCGGCCTTGCCGGCCTCAGCCGCGAACTGACGCGCCGGACGTCGGCCGAGCCCGCGCCGCCGATGGGCGTTGATCCGGAAACGGACGATCTATCCGTCTACCCGTTCCTGTATTGGCCGGTGACGGCGGGCGCTGGCGCGCCCTCGCCACAGGCGCTCGCCAATATCGAGAATTTCATGCGCTTCGGCGGGCTGATCGTCTTTGACACGCGCGACGATGAGCGCGCCATCGACGGCGTCGACACGCCCGAAGGGCTGGCCCTGAAGTCAATTCTCAGCAATCTCGACCTGCCGCCATTGACGCCGGCCTCCGACGAGCATGTGCTGAAGCGGTCGTTCTATCTTCTGGCGGACCTTCCCGGCCGGATGGCGGCAAGGCCGGTCTGGGTGCAATCGGGCGAAGGTCCGAACGACGCGGTGACGCCGCTCATCATCGGCGGCCGCGACTGGGCGAGCGCGTGGGCGAGCGACGACCTCGGCCGGCCGCTGTTTCCGATGGCGAATGGCGGCGAACGAATGCGCGAGCTTTCCTATCGCGCCGGCATCAACATGGTGATGGTGGCGCTGACGGGGAACTACAAATCCGATCAGGTGCACACGCCGATCCTGCTCGAACGGCTTGGCCGGCAATGAGCGCGATTGCTTTCGAACCCGCGTTCCCGCTCTTTGTCGTCACCGCAATTGGCGTCGTTGCGGCGTTGACGGCGATTCTTTCGACAGTTCGCGCGCCGAGAAGCGGTCCCTTTCGCTTCGCCGCTCTCGCGGCGCTGCTCGGTCTCCTGCTCAATCCGCAAATTCGCGTTGCGGAACGCACGCCGCTTGGCGACATCGCGGTGCTCCTGGTCGATCAAAGTGCAAGCAACCGGCTCGACGGTCGCGGCGAAGCAACGACCGCCGCCGCGAATGCAATCGAAGCCAAACTGGAAGCGCTCGGCGGCGTTGAAATCATCCGCACGGACATCGGGGGCGCCGACGAAACCCGCATCGGCGAGGCGCTGTCGGCGGCGATCGGCGATAATCCGCGCGCGCGCCTTGGCGGCGTCTTTGTCGTAACCGACGGTCAGGCGACCGACAGCGCGCCGCTTGCACGCCTCGACAACGGCGCGCCCGTTCATCTGCTGCTCACCGGCCGCGAGGACGAAATCGATCGCAAAGTGACGCTCGTCCAATCGCCCCGTTATGGCATCGTCAAGGAGGGCGCCGACATCAGTTTCAGGATCGATGATCTCGGACCCGATGAAAAGGCGCTCGAAGGTCGCGGCGAGGCGACCGTCGCCTTGCGCGTCGATGGCGAGGAAGTCCTGAGACAGGCGGTTCCTGTCGGCTCGGAGGTCTCCTTCACGGCGCCGCTCCCGCATCCCGGGAGGACCGTCATTGAGCTGGAAGCGGAAGTCGCCGACGGCGAACTCACGGCAAAAAACAACATCGTCGTGCTGCCGATCGCTGCGATCCGCGATCGGCTGCGCGTGCTCCTGATTTCCGGCGAGCCCCATGCCGGCGAACGGGTCTGGCGCAATCTTCTGAAATCCGATCCCGCGATCGACCTCGTTCACTTCACTATTTTGCGCCCGCTCGAAAAAGCGCAAAGCGACTCAGCGCTCGAGCGCGAGCTTGCGCTCATCGAGTTCCCTCAGGACGAGCTCTTCATCGAAAAACTCAGCGAGTTCGATCTTGTCATTTTCGACCGCTATACCTATCGCGGCGTTCTGAACGCCTATCATTTCGACAATCTGGCGCGCTATGTCGAGGCAGGCGGCGCGGTGCTCGTCTCGTCCGGCCCGGAATTCAACGGCTATCTGAGCCTCGCGGCGCGGCGGAATTTCGCGTTCATTTTGCCGGCGCTTCCATCCGGGGAAGGGATCGAGGATCCTTTCCGTCCGCAACTCAGCGACACCGGCAAACGCCATCCGGTCACCGCCGGTCTTCCCGAGCAGGAATATTGGGGCCGCTGGCTTCGCATCATGCCGGCCTTGAAGCGGTCCGGACAAACGCTGATGACGGACGCCGGAGACAACCCGCTGCTCATTCTCGACCGCGTCGGCGAGGGGCGCGTCGGTCTCATTCAGTCGGATCACGTCTGGCTGTGGGCGCGCGGTTTCGACGGAGGCGGTCCGCACGCGGAGCTGTTGCGCCGCATCGCGCACTGGCTGATGAAAGAGCCTGACCTCGAAGAGGAACAATTGCTCCTGACGGAGAACAATGGCGATCTCGTAGTTGAACGGCGCACGATCGAAGCACAAGCCCCCCCGGCGACGCTGACGATGCCGGACGGCGTCAGTAGCGAACTGCAATTGAGGCCGGAGAGCGTCGGCATTTTCAAGGCGCGCGTCGCCGGCGCGCCGCGCGGCCTTTACCGGGCGCGATCAGGCGACCTCTTCGCCATCGCCGCGATCGGTCTCGCCGCCCCGCCGGAATTCGAGAATGTCGTTTCGACGTCGGAAAAGCTGCGGCCCGTCGCCGAGGCGACAAAGGGCGGCGTCTTCCGGCTGCCCGAGGGCGGGGGAGACGCGGTTCCCGATATCAGCCGGGTTGGCGCGCGCGCCGCCACCCGCGCCGGTTCCGGCTGGGCGGGGTTGATTGAGCGCCGCGCCTTCAGGACGGATTCCGTCAGCGACCGCCCGGCTGCCTCGCCCTGGATCTGGCTGATCGGGCTTGCATTGTCGCTCCTTGGCGCGTGGCTCGTCGAAGGCCGCGGCGGACGGCTTCGTCTCAAGCTCGTAAACATCAACCCGTAAATTGCGGTGATCGTTTAACGGCCCCTCAATTAACAGCTCTTAACCTCGCCTCTGTCGCCCCGGCGCCGGGACGACGGGTGAGGAGCCTGGTGTGGCGTTTGCGTTGAACAGGAGCGCTTCTGACAAAGCGCGGAAAAAGGCGAAGCGTCGTCCGCTCGCGGGCCTTTTCGGGCGTAGCCATCAGCTGGCGGAAGAATCGGACCTGCCGGCGATGGATGTCGCCGCGGGTCTTGATCGCGCGCTTCGCCGCACCGCCGTCTCCTCGGCGCCAGCCGCGCCGGCCGAGCCGGCGTCAGCGAACAATATCCGCGAGGCGCTCGCCGCGATAGAATCCGCGCTCTATTCGATCGATCGCGTGCGGGACATCATCGAGCAGACGTACGAAGTTGCGCTTTCGGCCCAAGAAGCGGAAGAAGAAGGCGCGCGCGCGCTGCTGGCGGAGAGCTTCGACGAATTGAGGCTCTCAATCAACGCGGCAGTCGAGGCGGCCGATGATCGCGCATCGACGCTCATCGGCAAGAACCAGCGGCAGATTGATGTCAAGCTTGGCGGCAAGGCCCATTATTCCGTTTCGCCGTGCCGACTCGATGCGTCAGCGAAGGGCCTCAACATCAACCCGCCACGCGACGCCTTTTCGACGTTTGAGGAAATCAGCGCTTCGCTCGAGGAGCTTGACGCGGCGCTAAAGAAAGCCGACCGCGCCGCCGGCGCCTATTGCCGCGACGCGCAGTTCCTGATCGGCAAGTTGCAGGAACGGGCGGTCGCGGCTTAAGCAATTCCAATGAGTTTATGCGTCTGCAGGCTGAGCCGCCACTGCGGATGCTCGAGGCAATAGGCCGTCGCGAGGCGCGTGTTGCGCTCACGTTCGGGGCCGTCCATTGGCTGCAGAAAGAAACTGGCGAAATCGAGCGCGGCGAAGCGTCTGGGGTCGGCGCCTTCTTGCGGAAAGACAAGCTTCAGTTCATCGCCCTGAACTTGTACCAACGGCGCATCCGCTTTCGGGCTGACGCAAATCCAGTCAATACCGGCGGGCGCAATGATCGTGCCGTTGGTCTCGATGGCGATTTCGAATCCCGACGCGTGCAAAGCCCCGATCAAGTCGCGATCAAGCTGCAGCAGCGGTTCGCCCCCGGTGCAAACGACTAGCGGGCGCCCGCCCGCCGCCGCCGGCCAAAATGATGCGGCATGCGCGGCGAGCGCGCCGGCGTTGACGAACTTGCCGCCGCCGGGTCCATCGACACCGGCAAAATCCGTATCGCAAAACTTGCAGATCGCATCTTGGCGGTCGCGCTCAAGTCCGCTCCAGAGATTGCAACCGGCAAAGCGCAGGAACACCGCGGCGCGGCCCGTTTGCGCGCCCTCGCCCTGAAGCGTGAAGTAGCATTCCTTGACCGCGAAGCTCACGATCCGATCTTACGGCAGGACTTGGCCGCGATATAGGCGGTCCAGCCCCTTGCGCGAAGATTGCAGGCGGGACACTCGCCGCAGCCATAGCCCCAGTCGAGCCGATTCGATCGCGCGCCGAGATAACACGAATGCGAATGCTCGACGATGAGATCGACAAGCTGCTCGCCGCCAAGTTCCTCGGCGAGGAACCAGCTTTGCCCTTTCGACAGATGCATCAGCGGCGTTTCAAGCGCGAACCGCGCGTCCATCCCGAGTTCGATCGCGGCGATCTGCGCATCGAGCGCCGCCTTCCGGCAATCCGGATAACCGGAAAAATCCGCCTCGCACATGCCGGCGACGAGGACGCCCATGTTGCGGCGATACGCGAGCGCGGCCGCCATCGTAAGGAATACGAGATTGCGTCCGGGGACGAAAGTCGTCGGCAGCCCGCTGTCGCTGATGACGATCTCGGTTTCTCGCGTCAGCGCGGTTTCGCTGAGGGCGCCAAGGCCGGAGAGATCGATCATTGCATCTTCGCCGAGCCGCGCCGACCATTTCGCAAATTGCCGATCGATTTCGCGGCGGATCGCCGACCGCGCCGCGAGTTCAACCGCGTGACGCTGGCCATAGTCAAATCCGATCGTTTCGACACGATCATACCGGGCAAGCGCCCAGACGAGCGCGATCGACGAATCCTGTCCGCCCGAAAAAAGTACGAGCGCGGAACGGGTATCAGGAAATTGCATGGCCACAAACGATCAGTTGAAAGTATGGTGCGGGCTATTCGCACCCGATACAGCGCGCATGGTGGAGACGCAAATATGACGTCCGTGACATTTCTCTACGCAACGGCGCCAGATGAAACTTTCGCGATCGACCTTGCCCGATCGATCGTCGAAAATACGAACGCGGCGTGCGTCAACATCATCCCCGGCATGAAATCCGTCTATCGCTGGCAAGGCCGCATCGACTGCGCCGATGACGTCGTGCTGATTGTGAAAACCACCAGCGACGAGGCGGCGATCGTCCGCGATTTCATCCTGGCGAGACACCCATACGACAATCCCGCCATTGCCGCGATTGCGATCGACGAAGCGCGATCTTCCCGCCGCTTTTGCGACTGGATCAGAAATCCGCGGCGATAATTTTTGCTGAAACTGTTTATTAACACACCGCTCGTATAAGTTGTGTTGTTGCAACGACGCAATTGCTCTCCAGCCGACCCGGATTCTGTTTCCCTCACCAGCCAGCGCCGGGACGCTTCGCTGCAACTCGATTGCCGGATCTAACGGCACAGTTGGAGATCGCAGCGCCCGGATCCCCCGTCCGCGCCTGCGGTCTCCAACCTTCGCTTTTCGCGGAGATCCATGAGATTACCCCATCGAGCGCTTTTTGCCGGCCGAGATCGCTGAAAATGAGGTGCCAGCTGTCGGGATAAGCGATGGTGCTGACGTCGCCGCAAAGCCGCGCCGCCGCCTTGCGCATCGTTTTCAGCGGAATGATTTCGTCCTTCTCTCCATATATAAACAGGATGTTGCCGCCGATCTCGTCGGACGCATCCCAGGCGTCGCCCATGATGCGAACGGCGCCAAGGATCGTGTCCAGCCTCGTATTCTTGATGATGAGCGGATCGCGATACATGGCGCGCAGGAATTCGATATTGTCAGACGCCTGACGGTCGGCGCGCTCGCCAGTCAGCGTCTCGCCCGGCGCAAAGCCCGCCGCGAGATTGAGCGACGCCCGATAAAATATCGTCATGCTGGCGCCGCCCCAGACGCCCGGCGCCGCGAGGATGACGCCGTCCGCTTCGAGGGGAGCATCCTTCATCGCCGCCATGATGACGGCAGCGCCCATCGAATGCCCGGCGACATAGACGGGCAGATGAGGATGCAGTGCGCGCGCCGCCGCAATGACGGCCCGAAGATCCTGTTTCAGCGCATCAGCGCCCGGCCAGCGGCCGACTTCCGGCGACCGACCAAATCCCCGCTGATCGTAAGCGAAGACCGAAACGCCCTGTTCCGACCAATAGGGACCGGCAAAGGCGAACGCGTTTGCGTAATCGTTCATGCCGTGCACGGCGACAATGACGGCGACGGGCCTTTCAGCTTCCCATGCTGTCAGGCCGAGGCGCGCGCCGTCAACGCTGATCACCGCCGCCTCGACGATCGCCGGAGTGACTGTCGGAATTGGCGCTTGCGGAAAGGAGACGCAACCCGCGAGAAGCGCGCCGATTGCCGCCAGCGCGCCCAGACGCGTCGTCATTCGGCGGCCTGCGCCTTGTCATCCGCGGACGCGGCGGACTTGGCGGCCGATTCAAGCTTTGAAAGGCCGTTGAAAAAGGCGCCGCGTTCCGCTTCCCCGAAGGCGCCAAAAAGAGTCGCCTCGTAGTCGAGCGCAATTGCGGCGACCCGTTCGAAAACCGCCCTGCCCTCCACCGATAAACACAGTGCCGACACCCGGCGATCGGCGACAGGACTGCGCTCAATAAGACCCTTGTCTTCAAGCGACGCAACGGCGCGACTCACGGCCATCTTGTCCATCGGCGTCCCTGCAACAACGTCGCGCGCGGCAACGCTTGGCGCCTGGCTGATGACCGCGAGGACACGCCATTCCGGAATCGTAAGGCTTTCGCCCGCATACGCCGCGCCGAGCTGCTGGCTCATCGCGCGACCGAGTACGACGATGCGATACGGCGTGAATACGGAAAGATCGAGGCCAGAGGCCACCTTAGCGCCGGCGGTCATGCGGAGTCCTTCAACACCCCGCGGCGAATCTGGTCGAGTTCGATCGATTCGAAGAGCGCCCGGAAATTTCCTTCGCCAAAGCCTTCATTGCCCTTGCGCTCGATGATCTCGAAAAAGATCGGACCGATCGCCTCCTGGGTGAAAATCTGGAGTAAAAGTCCCTGCCCCCTGGTCGGCGCGCCGTCAACCAGAACGCGGGTCTTGCGAAGCCGATCCATGTCTTCGCCATGCTTGCCGATACGCTCACCGACTTTTTCGTAATAGGCGTCCGGCGTCGATTGGAACGAAACCCTGCGACGGCGCAGATTCTCGACGGTCTCATAAATGTTGTCCGTGCCAAGAGCGATGTGCTGGATGCCTTCGCCATTGTAACGATGAATAAATTCTTCGATCTGGGATTTGTCGTCCTGACTTTCGTTGAGCGGAATCCGGATTTTCCCGCACGGGCTTGTCATCGCTTTCGAAATAAGCCCAGTCAGTTTCCCTTCGATGTCGAAATAGCGGATCTCGCGAAAATTGAATATCTTCTCATAATATTCCGCCCACAGTTTCATATTGCCGCGACGCAGATTGTGGGTCAGGTGATCGATATAGGTGAGGCCGGCGCCGTTCTTCGCGGGGTCCGCGCCTTCGATCGGTTCGAAATCAACGTCGTAGATCGAGCGAGCCCCGTAACGGTCGACGAGATAGACGTGAAGACCGCCAATGCCTTCGATGCCCGGAATGTTGAGTTCCATCGGGCCGGTCCTGGCTTCGATCGGTTTTGCCCCGCGGCGGACGGCTTCGCGAAAAGCATGGCCCGCATCCTTGACGCGAAAAGCCATGGCGTTGGCGCCGGCCCCATGCTGATTGCGGAAGGCCTGAGGCTGGCCGCCAGCCTCCCGGTTCAAAAGAAAATTGATGTCGCCCTGGACGTAGTGCACGACGTCTTTCGAGCGATGGCGGCCGACGGCGGCAAACCCCATCTGTTCAAAAAGGGCGGCGAGCGCATCGGGGTCGGGACCGGTATATTCAACGAATTCAAAGCCGTCAGTCCCGAGGGGGTTCTCGAACAGATCAGCCATGCGGCGCTCCCAGAACGGATCGGAAATTTGGTAACACATGTTACCAAATTGATCCAACCCCAATCCGGCAGCCGCTATTTCTGGCTCGCCCTGTTGGCCGCAACCGCAAGCGCGCGCGCCGCAATTTCATAGGGGAGTTCCGGCATGAAACGCTCCTGCAAAAGCGTGGCAAATTCGCCGAGGCGCCATTCGACCATGACCGCGCCGCGGTCCATCACTTTCGCCAGTACGTCATTGTAGCGATAGCGGCCCTTGAAGTCCGGGTGGCGCTCGATGACGCGCAGACAGTTTGCGAGGTCGAGCAAGAGTCGGCCGTTGTCGAAGCGAAGATTTTGCCTGGCCCAGGCGCCATCGGCCGCCGTGTCGTCGATTTCGACCTTCGTCGCCAGCGCCTGCATCGTTTCCTCATTTCTGAATTTGAACGGCAGCATCGGGGCGATGATTTGGCTTTCCGCGAAGAATGCGCGATAAATTTGAAACAAATTGGATCGGAAGCCGTTTCATGAAACTTTTCGGCTATTGGCGATCGAGCGCGACCTATCGTGTGCGGATCGCGCTTGAACTCAAAGGTCTCGACTTCGAGTACGAGCCGGTCAATCTGCTGAAAGGGGAGCAGCTCTCGCCTTCCTTTTTGAAGCGCAATCCGCAAGGTCTCGTTCCCGCGCTGCAGACAGCGGAAGGCGCGATCCTCACCCAGTCGATGGCGATTATCGAGTATCTTGAAGAGCGCTATCCGGAAGCGCCTCTTCTTCCCGAGGACGCCGAAGGCCGGGCGAAGGCGCGCTCGATTGCAGCGGTCATCGCCTGCGAAGCGCAGCCTTTCATGAACCTCCGCATTCAGACCTATCTGAAGGAAGAGCGCGATTTCGACGCGGCGTCGATGAAAGACTGGCTCGATCGCTGGTCGGGCGGCGCCATGGCGTCGGTCGAAGCGTTGATCGCCAATGAGAGGGGGCCGTTTTCGGTCGGCGACCGGCCTGGCCTTGCCGATGCTTTCCTTATTCCCCAAGCTTTCGGCGCGCTGCGTTTCGGGATTGATTTGTCAAAGACGCCGCGCATCATGGCGATCCACGACCATTGCAGCGGGCTTCAGCCGTTCATTCGCGCCCACCCCCAAAACCAGCCGGACGCCGTGGCCGCATGACCCTGAAACCCCTGATTTTCGCGATTGGCGATAAAACGCCGAAGATTCATGCAACGGCTTTCATCGCGCCCGGCGCCGTTGTCTGCGGGGATGTCGAGATCTGCGAGAATGCGTCCGTCTGGTACGGCTGCGTGCTGCGCGGCGATTCGAACAGGATCATGATCGGCAAGGGGTCGAACGTGCAGGACGGCACGATCATCCATGTCGATGAGCCGCAATATGGGGGCGTGCCGACGACGATTGGCGAGAACGTCTTGATCGGTCACAAATGCATGCTGCATGGCGCAACTGTTGAAGACGAAGGATTCGTGGGAATGGGCGCGACAATGCTGGACGGCTCCGTTGTCAGGACGGGCGCCATGCTCGCCGCCGGCGCATTCCTGTCGCAGCGGAAAATCGTTCCCGCCGGGGAAATGTGGGCAGGCGTGCCGGCGAGGAAGTTCCGCGATCTGCGCGAAGGCGAGGACAGGATGGCGCAGCTTGGCGCGCACCATTACAGGGAAGAAGCGCGCACTCACATTGCGGCCTTGCGTAAGCTCTAACCAGCCGTTTCCCGAACTTGACGCCACCGAAGGACCCACCAATGTCCGACGCCGTTCTGGTTTCGCCTTCCGCGCGGCGGTCGCGGGAAAGGCTGGTCATCGGCGCCTCGTCGCTCGGCACGATGTTCGAGTGGTACGACTTTTTTCTCTACGGCGCGCTGGCGACCCATATCGCGCGGCATTTCTTTTCCGGCGTCAGCGAAACCACCGGTTTCATTTTTGCGCTTGCCGCCTTCGCGGCGGGATTTATTGTTCGCCCCTTGGGCGCGCTTGTATTCGGACGCGTCGGTGATGTTGTCGGACGAAAAAACACCTTCCTCGTCACGATGGGCGTCATGGGTCTGTCGACATTCGTTGTCGGGCTGTTGCCGGGTTACGATACGATCGGGTTTGCCGCGCCCGTCATCCTCATTCTGCTGCGCCTGCTCCAGGGACTTGCGATCGGCGGCGAATATGGCGGCGCGGCGATTTATGTGTCTGAACACGCCCCGCCGGATAAGCGCGGCTTCTACACCAGCTTTATTCAGGCGAGCGTCGTCGGCGGCTTTGTGCTCAGCCTTGTCGTGGTGCTCGGCTGCAAGGCAGTGATGAGCGATGAACTGTGGAACGACTGGGGCTGGCGGGTGCCGTTCCTGCTCTCGCTGCTGCTGCTGGGCGTGTCGCTGTGGATGCGGCTGAAGCTGTCTGAAAGCCCGGTGTTCAAGGCGATGAAGGCGCAAGGCGAACTGGCGAGCAATCCGTTTGTCGAGAGCTTCACCTATCCGGGCAACAAAAAGCGGCTGTTCGTTGCGCTGTTTGGCATCGCGGCGGGGCTCACGGTGATCTGGTATACCGCGATGTTCTCTGCGCTGTCGTTCCTCAAAGGACCGATGCGGGTGAATGATACCGCAGCGGAAATCATCGTCGGGCTGGCGGCGAGCATATCGATGATCTTCTACATCTATTTCGGCGCGCTGTCTGACAAGCTTGGCCGCAAGAAGCCGATTGTCTGGGGCTATGCGCTGTCCTTGGTGCTGATTTTTCCGTTGTTCTGGCTGATCGGCAGCGTCGCCAACCCGGCATTGAGCGCGGCGATGGAGCGTGCGCCGGTGACCATTTCCGGGCCGCAATGCGATTACTCGCCCTTCGCCAAGGAGCAGGAGACCGAATGCGGCAAATTGCTCGCCCAATTCACCGCCAAAGGTGTCAGCTACACGCTGCGCGATGGGCCGGACATCGCGGTGAAGATCGGCAACACGCGCGTCACCGACACCAGCAGCGAAGGCATTGATGCCGCGCTCAAGTCAGCCGGCTATGACTTCACCCCGCGCGTCCCGCCGGTGACCAGCATCGCGATCATCGTGCTGGCGCTGTGCGGATTGGGGGCGTTGTCAGCGGCGACCTACGGGCCGGTGGCGGCGCTGCTGGCAGAGATGTTCCCGGCGCGCATCCGCTACAGTTCGATGTCGATCCCCTATCATTTTGGTACTGGCTATTTCGGCGGATTCCTGCCGTTCATCGCCAGCTTCATCATCGCCAAGACGGGCAACCCGTATTCGGGCCTGTGGTATACATGGGCGGTGGTGCTGATGGCGTTCATGGTCAGCATGTTCCTGCTCAAAGAGACGCACCAACCCGGGGTGGAGCCCGAACATCGCTGACGAAACCAATCTGCGGCTGCTGCTTGATGGCGCGGCGTTGGTTGCCAACTGGCGCGCGCTCGACGGTTTAAGCGGACGCGCGCGAACGGGTGCGGCGGTCAAGGCCGATGGCTACGGGCTGGGCGCAGCGGACGTCGTGCGGCGGCTGGTGGCTGCCGGGTGTCGCGACTTTTTCGTCGCGCACTGGCAGGAGGCGGCGGCGC
>JBGTLL010000037.1:0-10104 GCA_041744115.1 Parvularculaceae bacterium
ATCTCATTGAGCGCGCCTTCTGCTTCATCAAGGACTACAGGCGCATCGCCACAAGATATGATAAACTCAAACGCAACTTCGAGGCCGCCGTCGCTCTCGTCGCCCTCAGAATGTGGTTCCTGATTTGAGTCTACACCCTAAAGCGGGCTATTCTCCACTTTTGGATCAAATGAACCTCCGATTTCTGGACTACATCAACCCGACGTTGGGGCGATTGACGACGTCGAGACGAAGTGTCGTCGAATGTCCAATAGGCGCCGCTTCGGAGAATCTGGGAGAGCGTCGGTCGGTTTCGGGTGACGGGTTTGGAGGTCGAGAGAAAGTCTTTCGGCCGGCCCGTCGCGGAGACCTTCCATGGCCAAGTCGAAATCGATCCCGAAGCTGACGTTAAGCGCCTCGCGCGACATTCCCTTCAACAAGCTCGTTCTCTCTCAGGCGAATGTCCGCCGGGTGAAGGCGGGCGTCTCGATCGAGGAGCTCGCCGAGGACATCGCGCGGCGGACGCTTCTTCAGAGCCTTACGGTCCGCGCCGTCCTCGACGAGGCCGGCGCAGAGACCGGCCTCTATGAAGTTCCGGCCGGCGGCCGGCGCTTTTGCGCGCTGCAATTGCTGGTGAAGCAAAAGCGCCTCGCGCCCGATGCGCCGATCCCTTGCGTCATTCGCGAGGGCGGCCTCGCCGAGGAGGACAGCCTCGCCGAAAACATCCAGCGCGCTCCGCTGCATCCGCTCGACCAGTTCCGCGCTTTTCAGACATTGCGCGAGAAAGGCAAAAGCGAGGAGGAGATCGCGGCCGCCTTCTTCGTGACGCCGGCCGTCGTCAAACAGCGGCTTAAACTCGCCGCCGTCGCGCCGGCGCTGCTCGATCTCTATGCCGACGATGCGATGACTCTCGACCAGCTGATGGCGTTCACGGTGAACCCGGATCATCAGCGTCAGTGCGAAGTCTGGGAAGCCCTGAAGAAGGGTTACGCGCGCGATCCCTATCACATCCGCCGCATGCTGACCGAAGGTGCCGTCCGCGCCGGCGACAAGCGCGCCCGATTTGTCGGCATCGAAGCCTATGAAGCCGCCGGCGGCGTGGTGCTGCGCGATCTTTTCGCCGACGCCGATGACGGCTGGCTGCAGGATGCCGGCCTCCTCAATCGCCTGGTCGCCGAGAAGCTCGAAACGAGCGTCACGGAAATTCGCGGCGAGGGTTGGAAGTGGCTCGAAGCGGCAGTCGACTTCCCATACGGCCACACGTTCGGCCTACGCCGCATCGCCGGCGAGCGATCGGCTCTGACTGAGACCGAGCAGCAATCCTACGACACGCTCAAGGCGGAATGTCACTCGCTGCACGAGCAATACGAATCCGTCGAGGAGCTCCCCGAGGAGATCGACAAGCGCTTCGGGGAACTCGAAGCCGCGATTGAAGCGATCGAATCGCGGCCGTTCCAATTCCCGGCCGAGGAAGTCGCCCGCGCCGGCGTCTTCGTCAGCATCGATCCCTCTGGACAGCTTCGCATTGAGCGCGGGTATGTTCTGCCGGAGGATGAGCCCAAGGTCGAGGAAGACGACCAGGTGGTGGATGAGTCTGAGCGCGACTCACTTGGCGCTGACGCCGGTTCAGCAACTTCAAGCGACATCGAAGCTCACCCAGACGCGGCGGCCTCCGACGAAGAGCCGGAGCGACCGATTCCAGATCGGGTGATCGCCGACTTGACGACCTACCGCACAATCGCGCTTCGCGATGCCCTCTCCCGCTCGCCGGAAATCGCACGTCTCGCCGCGCTTCATGCGATGGCGCTGACGATCTTCTACCACCAGCGCGTCGATAGCTGCATGATGCTCGATATTCGTGAAGGCGCCGCGGGCGCATCGCGAGTCGATGGCCTTGCCGACTTCCCGCCAGCCGACGCCTACGCCGAGCGGCGTGACGCTTTCGTGTCCGCGCTGCCGCAAGAGTCCTCTGGGCTCTGGGCCACGCTGTGCGCAATGCGGGAAAATCAACGCGACGCGCTTTTCGCGCATTGCGCCTCATTCGCCATTGACGCGGTAATCGAACCTTACAACCGCCGCCCGCGCTCGATCGCCCATGCGGATGATCTTGCGTCGGCGCTCCATCTCAACATGTGTGAAGCCGGCTGGCGTCCGACAGCCGACAATTATTTTGGCCGCATCACCAAGGCCCACATTCTTGACGCCGTGCGCGAAGCGAGAGGCGAAGAAGCCGCCGAGCGCATCGCCGGCATGAAGAAACCCGAGATGGCGGCGGCGGCCGAGGAACTGGTCAAAGACTCCGCGTGGCTCCCGGCGGCGCTGCGAACACCCGGCGCGGCCTACGATGCCGTCGGTAAAGGCGTTGAACTTCCTGCAAATTCCGGCCCGCCAATTCCCGCGATTGCGGCGGAATAACCGCTTACGCATCAATAGCATCAGGGCGCGCTCCCGAGGGCGCGCTCTTTTTCTGCGAGGCGTCCATGCATGACCGGACAAAAGAAATCGTTCTCCGCCTGAGCGAGCGCGCCGAGGAAGCATGCCGGCGCTATCTCTCGAACGGTCGCAGGGTCGGCAATTACTGGATCGTCGGCGATTGCCGGAACGCCAAGGGTCGCAGCATGTATGTGCGGCTTAAGTCGACCGGAACATCTCCTGCGGGCAAATGGACGGACGCGTCCTGCGGGGAACACGGAGATATTCTCGACATTATCGCGGCGAGCATCGGCGACGGCTCGCACAATGACGCGATTATCGAGGCCGAGAAATTTCTCGGATCGTCGGCGTTGCCAAGTTTCGCCGATTGCAGAGCGTCCGACCGAAGACCTGCCCGCGCTGCCCAAAACGCAACTCGCCTCTTCGCGAGTGGCCGCCCTGTCGTCGGCACCCTTGCTGAACGCTACCTGCGCAGCCGGGGAATTGCTCAGCACATCGCCGGCAGCAGCATAAGATTTCATCCGAGTTGCTATCGCGCTGTGCACCGTTCGCAGCAGGGCGTCTCACCAGCGATGCTGGCAGCAGTCCGCGACAATGACGGCCGCATTACCGGCGTCATGCGCACCTATCTTCGCCGGTGTGACGCCGACGTTCGCGTGATCATGCGCAAGGCCATGGGCGATCTCGCCGGCAACGGCGTTCGTTTCGGTCCGAATGCTGCGGTCATGGCCGTTGGCGAAGGCGTGGAGACCGTCCTGTCGCTGCGCATGGCGATGCCGGACATGTCGATGGTCGCCGCATTGTCAGCCGCTCATGTCGCGGCATGGAATTCGCCGCCCAGTCTGCGTCGGATCTACATCGCGGTCGATCGGGACGCTGCCGGCCGAAACGCAGCCATGAGGCTTCGGCATCGTCTTGAGCCTGTCGGCGTCGAAGTCATCTACCTCACGCCGGAACGCAAGGACTTCAACGACGACCTGATCGCCGACGGCCTCTCGATGCTCCGCGTAAGCATCGCCGACCAGCTTCAGGCCGAAGATCGCGATCGAATTCTCGGCATGCGCGCATCAACGACATCGTCAGGCTGACGTTCGAAGTGCGGAGGTCAGATCAAGCGCCATTCTCCTTGGCCGTGCGAGAGCGCTCGGGGGTCATGATGGGGCGAGAGTGCCGGATGCGTCGCGGAGCCCGCAACGCCGGGCCGAGAATTTCTTCCCCTGGCGGCCAATGTTTGGAAGGCGCGCTGTGCGCGGCGATATTTGCGACCGCCATTCCTCGCGAAACAAGAAATCCTCGTCCCGGCGTCCTCCGCGTTGCTCCGGCCCGAGAGGGTGCGGGCCCCGCGCCGATCCGGCCTTGCCGTCGCCCATAGAGCCCCGAGCGCTCCCGCGCGGGGACGGACAAGGAGAAGCTTCCATGACTGACCTCGCCCACGATCTCGAACAGCCGGCGATTTCGGCGACCGCGCAGGTGCTCGAAGAACTCCAGCTCTACGGCTACCGGCCGGGCGCTGACGAACCCGATCCAAGACCGCTCCCCGAAACCGGGCCTCTCCAGGGCGCTGTCGCCGACATATTCGACGCGATGGTCGCCACGCTCTCCGATACTCGGCTTGAAAGCGACCTGCAGCAACTCCTCTGGTCACTGACCAATGTATTCCACTTAAGTCTCGGCCGGATCGACCGCGCGCTCGACCGAAATGAGAGCGATCAGCGCCGCAGCCAGCGCGACCAGGACGGCTCTGAAATCCGCTCGGTCGAACTCGAACGGCTCCTCGCCGAAGCATCAGCCTCGTCGAACGCCGCAACGCCCATGAACTGATGCGCGACGCGGCGGTCACGCTGTTCGAACGCCATCTCGGCGAATGCTGGCGACCCCGCGCCGGATCCCGCGCGAGCCATCAGGCGCTCACCAGCGCCGTAATCGACAGCCGCGACTTCATTGCCGCCAAGCGCCGCGCCGAAATCGAACCGCTGACCCCCGCCGGCACGAAGATCGCCTTCACCGGCGGCGTCGATTGCAACGACACGACTGGCATCTGGGCCGCCCTCGACCGCGTGCGCGCGAAGCACCTCGACATGGTGCTGCTCCATGGCGGCACGCCGCGCGGCGCCGAGAAAATCGCCGCTTCATGGGCCGACAATCGCAGAATCCCGCAGATGTTCTTCAAGCCAGACTGGATACGCCACGGCAAGGCCGCGCCCTTCAAGCGCAATGACGCGCTCCTTGAAACGCTCCCCATCGGCCTCGTCGTCTTCCCCGGCTCCGGGGTCACCGACAATCTCGCCGACAAAGCCAAGCGCCTCGGCATCCCGCTCCTCGATCACCGACGGTAAGCGGAGCCTCTGATGGCGCTTTTTTTACGCAACGGACGTTTCGAATGACACCTCGGCTTTGCACTAATGGTCACCATTTCGACGCACACATACTATAGCATAAACGGCTTGGTTGACCGATGACTGCAATCACATGGTGTTTAGCAAGTCGTGAGGTATGGGATATTGGCAGTGATGACCCTCAAGAAAATCGTCACTTCGTTAGCAGGCCAAATCGCGTAAAAGCGGCGCGCGTCACCTACACGGGATTTCTTTTGGGTAAATGCAAGTTTTGTTGCCGTCCCTTGAATGTTAAAGCATACGATTTTTCCTGAAAGGGGTGAGTTTCTTGCTTATCAAACGCGTCACGATATCAAACTTCCGGTCGATCAAGCACGCCGAGATAGGACTCGGTGCGACGACCGTGCTGATTGGGCCGAACAATGCAGGCAAAACGGCGATCCTCGAAGCAATCCGCATCGCGTTGACGCGGCGCTGGGGGCAACGTGGTACCGGATTCACCGAATACGACGTCCATCTTTGTGCCGCGCGCTCGGACCCTAAAGTCGGCGACCCGGTGACGATCGAGGTGGAAATGCAGGAATCCGCCGCGAACGAGTGGCCGGAGGAGCTGCACGAAACGCTTGCCGACATTACCCAGCTTAACCCGCTGTCGGGCCAAGCCTCGATAATAATGCGCGTGAGCTGCGCATGGGATGATGGCGAGGAAAGCTACGTTCCGAAGTGGGAGTTTCTGAACGTCGATCGGAATCCGCTCGCGGGCAAAGGTGCGCGGGCAACCAATCTTCAGGAGTTCTTTTCGTTCTTACCCGTCTTCTATCTCGACGCGCTGCGCGACGCTGGTGACGAATTCTCGGCTAGAAGCCAGTTTTGGGGCCGGCTCTTACGCACCGTTCAAATACCCGAAGCGCTTGAGCAGAGATCCGTCCGCATCTTCAATCTACTCAACGCGAAGCTCTTGGCGGCTGACCCGATGCTCGGAGGCTTGGCAACCTCGCTTTCCGACATAAGCCGCGTTGCCACGACAGGATCGCCCGGCCAAGCCAATCTGCGCGTCCTACCGCTCAACACATGGGATCTACTGTCCAAGGCGGAGGTCATTTATCAGACCGACGGGGCGAAGCCGTGGCTTCCATTGGAGCGTCATGGGCAAGGCGTTCAGAGCCTGTCTGTCATGTTTTTATTCCGCTCCTTCGTGGAGCTGCTGCTTGCAGAACTCTATCGCGCCGAGAGCACGCCAGTCTTGGCAATGGAGGAGCCAGAAACGCACCTCCATCCCCAAGCTGCGCGCAGCCTGTTTCCGCATATCAACACGCTGCAGGGCCAGAAGATCGTTTCTACTCACTCGCCTTATTTCCTTCAGCACGTCCCTTTCCGAGACCTTCGCGTGGTCCGGGCCGGGCTGGACGGGACCGAAATCAAGTCGCTGCCGAGGGATTTTCGCTGCCGGCTTCCCTTGCTTCCATCTCTCGCGCCGATCGTCGCGGGTTCCGGTGGGCTTTTGGAATATGATAGCGGCCTGTCGGAACTGGTCATCAAGGGCACGTTGCCGACGCCGACCTATAACAGGTTGCTCGTCGCCTACCACGGCCAGCCGGAAACCGCCGATTATCACGCAAAGCTGCGCGTGGCCCACGACGCATCGCTGGAATACATCCGCGATGAAGAGCTAACGAAACTAGAGACTTTCGCCCGCCGAATCCGGGGCGAAATCTTCTTCGCGAGCAAGTGGCTATTGGTGGAGGGGCAATCAGAATATCACATCCTGCAGGGCATGGCCAAAGCAATGGGTTATGATTTTGATGAGCACGGAGTCGCCGTGATCGATTTCCAAAACAACGGAAATCCGGAATGTTTCGCGGCACTCGGTCGGGCGCTTGGCTACCCCTGGATCATGGTCGTGGACGGCGATTTGAAGGGCAAACAGTTTCTTGCCGCCGTGAGCCGGCGAAACTTCGACGCTGCGCATATGGCACAACGGAGCAAGCAACTTCCGGCGAACACCTTGGAGCATCAACTTGTGGCAGATGGGCTGCAACCTGAGTTGAAGGCCATTCTCGCGGCGCAGGGTGTGGCGAACGCCGCAACCATGAATGACGCCGATCTTATCGACGCGTTGAAGGACGACAAATGTGGATATGCGGCGGAACTGGGCGCGCAATGCGCCGCAAGACAGGCGCTCACGCAGAGAATGCCCTTGACGTTGCGCGAGGCGATCGACGCGCTAAGGGCGCTGCCATGAGCGAATTTGCGAATGCTATGACGGAACTCACCCAAGCCCAAGCGGCGGCGGTGAATTGGGTCGACGGACCGCTGTTCGTGTTGGCGGGGCCAGGCTCGGGAAAGACGCGCGTATTAACGACGCGCGTTGCCAAACTCCTCGCCGAAACCCCAGACAAATCTTTCCGTGTGTTGGCGCTGACCTTTACCAATAAGGCCGCCGACGAAATGGCGAACCGTATCGAAGCATTCGTTCCCGATCAGCAGAAACGGGCGACCATCGGCACCTTCCATTCCTTTTGCATGCAGATGTTGCAGCAGCACGGCTCGCATATCGGCATCAACCCAAATTTCGCGATTTATTCGCTGGAATCCGACCGGGCGGACCTCCTCAAAGATGCGATCAGAGAGAACGGATTGAGCAGCGAAGATGAGCGGTTTCTCGGCACGATCGACAAGCTCAAGGCAAGGCTCATTCAACCGGACGGCTGCGCAAAATTGTTCCAAGACGCATCCGTGGGGAAGCGCGTGGGCCAGGTTTATCGCGCCTATGAGGACGCACTGAGCCGCGCGAACGCGCTCGATTTCGGGTCGCTGATCGCGCAGGCATATCGTCTGGTTTCGACTTATCCCGGCGTCGCGGTTCATTACCGCCGTGCCTACGCCTATTGGATGTTTGACGAGTTTCAGGATACGACTGACGGGCAATACCGGCTCATCAAGTCCCTGGCGAGCGACGGCTTTCGCAATTTGTTTGCTGTCGCGGATGACGATCAAATCATCTATCAGTGGAACGGCGCGAGCTATCAGCAAATCCAGCGATTTCGCGCGGATTTCCAGCCCACCGAGATTCAGCTTCCCACCAACTATCGTTGCCCTCCGAGCATCGTCGCCGCCGCGAACCAGCTCGTCGTTCACAACATGCAGCGCACGGCATCGAAACAGCCGCTAGAGGCAGGCAAGACAATGCTGCTGTATCCGGACGGGCAGCACATCACACTCATGCGCTACACCACGGAAGACGTGGAAGCGGAGGCGATAGCCGCCAGCATTGCCGGCCTCGATCCGGCGAGACGCGGCGAAATCGCCGTTCTCGCACGCACAAGGGCATTGCTTGAGCTTATGCGAAGAGCTCTGTTGGACGCGCACGTCCCCGCCGCCATCGCGCAAAGGCGCGATGATTTTCGCTCTGCGCAATTCCTGTCGCTCGCGGCGGCTTTGCGCTTGGCGTCTCGCCCCCTAGACAGGCGTGCCTTGGACGCGCTCACGGGCGCGTTCAATCGTTGGTTCGACAGCGAAATTTGGTCTGACAACATCGCAGCCACCGCCGAGATCAGCTCGCGCTCCCTTCTCGCCGAATGGGCGAGCGTAGCGGCGACCCTCGACAACAATTTGCAAAAGACGCTGGCGCAACTGGCTTTGGCGCTCGAACAGCAGCCGACGACCTTTCGCGATTTTATCGCCAAGTTTGTGGAGTTGGTTCCCCGAGAGACCGGCGATGACGCTTCGGACGTTGAGGAGGATCGAGCGGCTTGGGGCACCTTGTACCGCAGCATCAATCAAACGATTGGCAGAGCCGCGCCCTTGGAGCAGTTCCTTCAAGAGTTAGCGCTTCGCTCTAAAGAGCCGCCCGTCGGGCCGAACACCGTGACGTTGATGACCATTCACAGCGCGAAGGGCAAAGAGTTCGATCATGTTTATGTGGTAGGCTTGGCCGAAGATGTGCTGCCCAGCTTTCAAAGTGTCAAAGCCGGTGAGCACAGCGCAGAAATGGAAGAGGAGCGCCGCAATTGCTTTGTTGCCATTACGCGCGCGCGCGAATGGCTCTGCCTATCGTATGCGGATCGCTATCGCGGTTGGGCGAAACAGCCTTCTCGGTTCTTAGAGGAGATGGGCCTCAGTTTGCCCCCAGCGCCGTATTCCTAGCCGTCTTTTCATCATTTGGAGCACAACGGTCGGTCAGCTAGATCGCGAGAATAGCGTCATGCCAGGAAGATGCTGATGCAGCGGCGCACTGTAGTCGTCGACGGGCCGCTGGCGTTCTATATGCGCCGGATCGACGCTGCGCGCGCCGGCGAAATCGGATTTGATATTTTGACTCTGCCGTTGCTGGCGGCGCGGCTCGCTGGCGGCTTCAGCCGTCCCGCCCTTAGTGCGGATGTGGAGCAGGCTGTTCGCGCCGCCTTGGACGCGGGCGGTTTCCGAAAGATCGAAGCGGCGGCAGACCTGCCAGGTTTTGTACGTGCGGCCGTCCGATCTCTGACTGACCTTTGGGACGAGGGGCGAACGGTCAACGGCAGCGCCGGCACAAACGCGCAAGCCGCCGATGTGACGCTGTTGGAATCGCGTGTGCGCGCAGGCTTACCAGCGGGGGTCCTCGCCGCAGTTGATCTGTGTGAAGCGGCGCTTGTGCGAGTCGCCTTGGCGCACACGCTGTTCGGCGAGATCACGCTCGACCGCGTCTTTTACGTAGCGCCGGTGTGGCGGCCTTTGCTTGATGCGCTTGGCCGTGTGACTACGCTCAAGTGGCGCGACCCGCCGGCGGATACGGCTTGGTTCAGCGGAGCGATCCAGAACTCTGGGACGGCGCCTGCGAATCCAGAATATGTGCTTTGTGCGAGTCCGCGTGCCGAGGCGATCGAGGCGCTGCGGTGGCTGCGTTCGCTGCTCGCCGCGGGCGTCGGGCCCAGGGAGATTGGGCTGTGTTCAGCGACAGTTCAGCCTTGGGACGACCATCTGCTTGCGTTAGCGCGCGATGCGGAGTTGCCGCTCTATTTTGCTCACGGCGTGCCTGCGCTCGCAACGCAAGGCGGGCAAGCATGCGCGGCTTTGGCTGACATCCTGTTGCGCGGGCTGAACCAGGAACGATTCAAGCGACTGGTCAGCTACGCACGCGGGCAATCGAAACTGCTGGGAGATTTGCCCAGCACGTGGCGCGACGGCCTGTCAGGCGCGGCGCGGCTCAGCGATTCTTCGCAATGGCGCGCAGCGCTTGACGCCGCGGTCGCCGCCGGACATTTCGACGTGCGCGGCGTCCTGATGCCGGGGATCGAGCTTCTTGCGCGCGGCGGCAATGCTGCCGCTGAGGCGGGTGCTTTGCTGCTACCGCCGTCGGCTCGTGCGATCTGGGCAAGCG
>JBGTLL010000038.1:0-5501 GCA_041744115.1 Parvularculaceae bacterium
GTCGATGACGGGAGGGCGGTCGTCGCCGGCGACGACGGGTCCCGGCGCGGGCGCGGAAGCGCAGGCCGCCAGCAGGCGCGCCGCGACCGCGATGAAACTTCTCGAAACGCCCGTCGATCGCTTACGCATGAAGACCCCTGCCTTGCCGACCATGAGCGTCGCACCCTAAGGCGTTTTCCGCCGCAGCGGTACCCGGCGGGCGCATGAAAACGCCCCAAGCCAAGAATGCCGCGGCGGCGTTCTTTCGCCGGCGCGCCATTCAGCGCTATCAGTCAGGCGATGAAGCTCGAACCCGGCCTTTATGTGGCGGCGACGCCGATCGGCAATCTCCGGGATGTAACCTTTCGCGTCGTCGAGGCCCTCAAATCGGCGGACCGCATTCTCTGCGAGGATACGCGCCAGACCGCAAAACTTTGCGCCGCTTACGGGATCGCGACGCCGCGCGCCGCCTACAACGAGCACAACGCCGATGCGGTCGAGCCGGGGATCATCGCGGCGCTGAAGGGCGGCGCCGCGATCTGTCTTGTCGCCGACGCCGGAACGCCGCTGATCTCCGACCCCGGCTACCGTCTGGTCCGCGCCGCCCGCGAGGCCGGCGTCGAGGTCTTTCCGCTGCCCGGTCCTTCCGCCGTCATTGCGGCTCTCTCCGCTTCCGGCGCCCCGACCGCGCGGTTTTTCTTTGCCGGGTTTGCGCCGGCGAAGACCGAAGCGCGGCTCGATTTCTTCCGCCC
Organism: Parvularculaceae bacterium; assembly: GCA_041744115.1. GTDB lineage: Bacteria > Pseudomonadota > Alphaproteobacteria > Caulobacterales > Parvularculaceae > Amphiplicatus. The sequence continues at coordinate 732 of JBGTLL010000038.1, forward strand.
GATCGCCGCCATCGACGCGACATTGGTGTTTTACGAGGCGCCCTCGCGCCTCGGCGACAGTCTCGCCGCGATGGCGGAAGCGTTCGGCGACCGGCCGGCGATCGTCGCGCGCGAGCTGACAAAAATATACGAGGCGTTCGACGCGGGAGCGTTGCCGGCGCTGGCGGCGAAATACCGAACAAATCCGCCGAAAGGGGAGATCGTCGTCATCGTCCATCCGCCGCCCCCGGCGATCGAAGCGACGGCGGCGGAGATCGACACCTTCATCCGCGCGGCGCTCGCCAAGATGAGCGTCAAGGATGCGGCGGCCGCCGCCGCCGAAGCGCTCAAAATTCCGCGCAAGGTCGCCTATGAGCGCGCGATCGCGCTGAAGGCGGCGCCATGACCGCTGACCGGGCCTTGTCCGGCCGGAAGCGCGCCGAACGCGCCGGGCGGTTCGCGGAATTTCTGGTCCGGTTGGCGTATTCGATGCGATACTACGAAATTCTGGACCGGCGCTTTCGCGCGCCCGGCGGCGAAATCGACCTCGTCGTGCGGCGCGGACGCCTGATCGCCTTTGTCGAGGTGAAGCTGCGCCGGGACAGCGACGCGGCGATCCTCGCGGTGACGCCGAAGAATCGCCAGCGATTTGAAAGGGCGGCGGCGAGCTATCTGTCGCTCCGCCCTCATTTCGGCGAATTCGCGGTGCGCTATGACATCGCGGCCGTCTCCGGCTTTCGCGTCCGGCTGGTCAAGGACGCCTGGCGCGCGCGCGCTTGAACCGCCGCCCGGCGCACGGCATCAGGGAATGGCCCCGCGCCGTTTCAAGAAAAGGAGCGTTTCGATGATGAAACCGGTCATGCTCGCCGTCGCCCTCGCCTTCGCCGCCGCTTCGGGCTGCGCGTCGAGCCGCAATCTCGACGAAAGCCTTACCGATATCGGCGCCGACGCCCAGCTGAAGGCGGTGCTGTTCGCCGACCGCAGCCACGACTACGGCGATATCGACCTCACCATCTTCGAGGGCCGGCTGATGCTGACCGGCGCCATGAAATCGGAGGAAGGGCGCCGCCGGCTCATTGAAAACGCCTGGAAGGCGAGCGGCGTCGATCAGGTCATCGACGAAGTGCTCGTCGGCGACGGCGCCTCGTTCGGAGAGGGGTTTGAGGATTCGCGCATCGACGCGAGCTTGCGCGCGCGGCTGATCGCCGACGGCGACGTGAAAAGCGGCGATTATAAAGCCTCGGTCTCGAAAGGCGTCGTCTATCTCATTGGCGTCGCGCGGAGCGAGGCGCAACTGAACGCCGCCCTCGAGATCGCGCGCTCGATAAGCGGCGTTTCGAAGGTCGTCAGCCATGTTCTGGTTCAGCCGCTATGACCCCTGCTGCTTGATCGGAAAGGACCGACGTTCTAACCGCTCGGTCCTGCGTCGAGGACCTCGCCGATGAAAATCGCCCTTCAGATGGACCCGGTCGAGCGGGTCAACGTCAACGCCGACACTTCGTTCGATCTCGCCCTCGAAGCGCATGGCCGGGGATCCGCGATCTGGCTCTATCAGCCGGAAGCCCTTTCCTTGCGCGACGGCAGGGTTTCGGCGCGGGCGCGCAAGGTTGTCTCCTTGAAGCGCGAACAGGGCGCGCACGCCGAACTGGAGGCCGAGGAAATCCTTGATCTTCACGGCGTCGATATCGTGCTGGTCCGCCAGGACCCGCCCTTCAACATGGCCTATATCACGTCGTGCCTTTTCCTTGAGCTGCTGCAGCCCGGCGTTCTTGTCGTCAACGATCCGCGATCGATCCGCGACGCGCCTGAAAAGCTCTTTGTCACGCGCTTTCCGGATCTCGCGCCGCCGACGCTGATGACCCGAGACGTGGCGATGATCCGCGCCTTCCGCGAAGAACACGGCGACATCATCCTGAAGCCGCTTTACGGCAATGGCGGCGCCGGCGTTTTCCGTCTGACCACGGACGATTCGAATTTCAACGCGCTGAGCGAACTCTTCATGCAGGCGTTCGCCGATCCGGTGATCGCGCAGAAATATCTTCCCGCCGTCCGCCAGGGCGACAAGCGCATCATCCTCCTTGACGGCGAGGCCGTCGGCGCGATCAACCGCATTCCCGCGAGCGGCGAGACGCGCTCGAACCTGCATGTCGGCGGCAAGGCGGAGGCGGTCGAAATGACCGCGCGCGACCAGGAAATCTGCGACCGGATCGGCCCGGCGCTGTCCGAGCGCGGCCTCATCCTTGTCGGCATCGACATCATTGGCGACTATCTGACCGAGATCAACGTCACCTCCCCGACCGGCCTCCAGGAGGTCAGGCGCTTTGGCGGCCCCGATATCTCCGCCCTGTTCTGGGACTGGGCCGAGGGGCGCCTCGACCGCGGATAGGCCCGGCCAGCCTGATCTGGCGATAGGATTGCGCCCGCTTTTGGTCTATGGCGGGCGGTCCTATGAACAATCTCGCCGCCTTGAAGCCCGTGTCGTTCGCCGCGGCGGAACCCGCCGCGCCGCTGCGCGTGGCGCTGTTTTCCGGCAATTACAATTACGTCATGGACGGGCCGGTGCGCGCGCTGAACATGCTCGTCGGCCAGCTTGAGGCGCGCGGCCACGCCGTGCTGGTGTTTGCGCCGACAACGAAACACCCCGCGGTCAAGCATAAGGGCGAGCTCGTCCCCATTCCGTCCGTCGCGCTTCCCGGATCGCGCAGCGAATATCGCCTGGGGCTCGGTCTTGGCGCCGCGGCGCGGGCGCGGCTCGACGCCTTCGCGCCGACGATCGTGCATCTTGCGGCGCCGGACTGGCTGGGGCTTGCGGCGCTCAACCATGCGCAAAAGCGCGGCATTCCCGCCGTCGCCTCGTTCCATACGCGGTTCGACACCTATCCCCGCTATTACGGCATGGCGTGGCTTGAGCGGCACGTCACCCGCTATCTGCGCTATTTCTACGGCCGCTGCGCGCGCGTCTACGCGCCGTCGCAATCGATGGTCGATGAACTGAACCGGGACCGCATCGGCCGCGACATCCGCCTGTGGGCGCGCGGCGTCGATCAGGACCTTTTCAATCCCGAACGCCGCGACCTTGTCTGGCGCCGCGGTCTCGGGATCGCCGACGCGGAAACCGTCGTCGCTTATGTCGGACGCCTGGTCCTTGAAAAGGGGATCGACGTTTTCGCCGAGGCGCTTCAAAAGGCGCACGCGGCCAATCCCTCGATCCGCGGACTGGTCGTCGGCGACGGGCCGGAGCGCAAGCGGTTCGAGGAGCTGCTCCCCGACGGCGTCTTCACCGGCTATCTTGAAGGCGAGGCGCTGGCGCGCGCCTATGCCAGCGCGGACATCTTCTTCAACCCGAGCATGACCGAGACCTTTGGCAATGTGACGCTTGAGGCGATGGCGTCCGGCCTTCCTTCCGTATGCGCATCAGCATCGGGAAGCCGCTCGCTGATCGACGACGGCGAAACCGGGATTCTGGTCGCCGACGCGCAGGACGCGGCGGGATTTGCGCAAGCGCTTGCAACGCTGGCGGCCGATCCGATGCTGCGGCGGCGCATGGCCCCGAAAGCGCGCGCCAGGAGCGCCGCCTTCCGCTGGGACGCAATTCTCGACCGTCTGATCGCGGATTATCAGGAGATCGTGATCCTCAACGCCGCGCGCTGACGACATTTGCGATGAAGCGACTGTCACACTTCCACGCTAGCCGCATTAGCGCATCGTGGAGCGCCAGCCATGCGGCTTGTCGATATTTCGGAATTCTTCAGCGACTTCGGCGGCGGCGTCAGGACTCACGTCCACCAGAAACTCGAAGCGGCGGTGAAATCGGGGATCGATCCGGTCATCATCGCGCCCGGACCCGCCGACCGTCGCGAAAGGCGGCTCGGCGGCGAAATCATCTGGGTCAGATCGCCGGTGCTTCCCTTCGATCACCGCTATCACCTGTTCGCCGACATGCGGCCCGTTCACGCGCTGCTCGACGAGCTTGTCCCGCATGTCATTGAAGGCTCCTCGACCTGGCGCGGCGGCTGGATCGCCGCGACCTGGCGGGGCGAGGCCGCCCGCGCGCTGTTTCTTCATCAGGATCCGGTCGCGGTCTATCCGCAGTCGTTCTTTAGTCCCGCCATCAGCGCCGGGCGGGTCGATCAGGTCTGTTTCTGGTTCTGGTCCTATATGCGACGGCTGGCGGCGCATTTCGACGCGACCGTTGCACCCAGCGATTTTTTCGCGCGAAGGCTCGGGCGCTTCGGGATCACGTCGGTGCTGGTCTGCCCGCTCGGCGTCGACAAAGCGGGATTCTCGCATCAATGGCGCAGCGAAGCGCTGCGGCGGGAGATGCTGGCCGCCTGCGGCGTCGATAATCCTGAGGCGCTGCTGTTCCTTGCGGTCGGGCGCCACCATCCCGAAAAGCGCCTGCCGATGCTGATGCGCGCCTTTGAGGACTTCGCATCGACACAGCCGGCGGCGCTTTATGTCATCGGCGACGGTCCGATGCGGCGGACGGTCAGTCGCGCGGCAATGGCCTTGCCCGGCGTTTTCGTCGCCGGGCCCGAAGCCGACCGCCATCAGCTCGCCCGGCGTCTTGCGAGCGCCGACTTCCTTGTTCACGGCGGCGCCGCGGAAACTTACGGGCTTGTGGTCGCCGAGGCGCTGTGTTCGGGCCTGCCGATCGTGACGCCCGACATCGGCGGCGCCGCCGACCTTGCCCACCCCGCCTATGCCGAGACCTATCATTTCGGACGGCCGGAGGCGCTGGCCGCCGCCATGCGCCGGATCGCCGACCGCGACCGCGACGAGCTTTCCGGC
>JBGTLL010000039.1:0-7665 GCA_041744115.1 Parvularculaceae bacterium
CCGCCCGTCGAGATCACGAAAGGGGCGAAAAACTTCCATTCCCGATCTGTCATCAAGCCGCGAACCATGACCGTCTCCCAAAAGACAGTCTTGAATCAGCGTTCGCACCCTTTGGGAATCCACTTTGTCAACAGCTCCTAGGCAAACGCGAACGCCGGCAATAGAGCGGGATTACGGTGGGGATTACGGTGACAGGTGGGATTACGGTGACGTTGCGTAATTGACTGTTGTTTTTCGACATCATTGCGCAAAGGTCGGCGTCGGCGCGTGGAGTTGCGTCTTGATGCCGAACCTGGACCAGCATCCGCTCACCTCCACCCGTCTTTGCCAGGTTGTTGACGATTGAACTGCAGCAAAGCGGCGGTCCGGAGGCTGGCGCGGCGCCGAAGCCCGGAGGAGGTTTGCCATGGCGGAGCCGAAACGGCGATTGCTGTGCGCGAGGCTGGACCATCTTGCCGGCCTGCGGGAAACTCGTCCGTTCCCTGTGTTCCACGTCCCCGGAGAAACACCATGGCCGACACCAGCCGCCCGGTTGAACCGCCGCCAGCTCCGGCGCGCGACGCTGGACCTCGCCGCATCTTCGAACGGCAGAAAAAGACATTCGCGGCTGATCCCTACCCTTCTCGGGAAACGCGCGCGGCGCGGCTCGACGCGCTGATCCGCGCGATCGAATCGAATGAGGCGCGGCTCATCGAAGCGGTGAACGCCGATTTCTCCCGCCGCTCGCGGCACGAGACGCTGGTCGCCGAAATCATCGTCAGCGTGTCCGCCGCGAAGGCGGCCAAACACAATCTCAACCGCTGGATGCGCACGCGCTCCGTGGCGACGCCGTTGCATCTGAAGCCCGGGCAAAGCCGCATCGAGCCGCAGCCACTCGGCGTTATCGGAATTATCTCGCCATGGAATTATCCGGTGCAGCTCGCGTTTTCGCCGGCCGCCGCCGCGCTGGCCGCCGGCAATTGCGTGATGATCAAACCGAGCGAACTGACCCCCGCGACCAGCGAAGTCATGCGCGACATCGTTGGCGCGGCGTTCGACGAAAGCGTGATGAGCGTCGCCACCGGCGGCGCCGATGTCGGCCAGGCGTTCGCGAGCCTGCCCTTCGATCACCTCCTCTTTACCGGCTCAACCGCGATCGGCAGACTTGTCTACATGGCGGCGGCGAAGAACCTGACGCCGGTGACGCTGGAGCTTGGCGGCAAATCGCCGGCGATCATCGATCGAAGCGCCGATCTTGCCGGGGCGGCGCTGTCGATCGCGCACGGCAAGACCTTCAACGCCGGCCAGACCTGCGTCGCGCCGGACTATGTGCTGACCCCGAAGGGCAAGCTTGACGCGACGGTCGACGCGCTGACGCGCGCCGTCAACCGGCTCTATCCCGAGATCGACCGGACGGAGGATTACACGGCGATCATTTCGCCGCGCCATTTCGCAAGGCTGAAAGCGCTCGTCGCGGAAGCCAGGGACGCCGGCGCCAGGGTCGTCGAGGTCGGCTCTTCAAACGCGCTCGATCCGCAAAGAAAGCTCCCGGTGACGATTGTCGTCGATCCGCCCGCGGACATTGCCCTGATGAAAGAAGAGATCTTCGGGCCGGTGCTGCCGGTGATCGGCGTCTCGGGGCGCGACGAAGCGATCCGGCATGTCAACAGCGGCGACCGGCCGCTGGCGCTCTACTGGTTCGGCGCGGACGCCGCGGCGCGCGACGATATGCTGAAACAAACGATCGCCGGCGGCGTCACCGTCAACGACACGCTATGGCATGTGGCGCAGGAAAACCTCCCCTTCGGGGGCGTCGGCAAAAGCGGCATCGGCGCCTATCACGGCGAAAAAGGCTTCGAGACGTTCTCGCACATGAAGCCAGTGTTCCATCAAAGCCGGTTCGCGTCGAACAAAATGCTCTACCCGCCGTTTTCGGAGAGGACGGATAGATTGTTGAAGATCGTGAGAAAGTTCATCTGATGCACATGGAAGTTCGCAATCCCTCAGCCGGCGTTTACCCAGCGACGCCGGATTACGCCCACGCGCTGGAAGTGATTGACCCTAAACGCTTCTTGTTCGTCAGCGGCACGATGGGCCTCGACGAACGGGGCGCCGCGCCGCCGTCCCTCGACGAGCAGCTTCGTTTGATCTGGTCGAATCTGCGCCACATCCTTGCTTCGGCGTCGATGTCGACCGACAACATCGTCCGCCTGACGAGTTACTTGCGAAGCGGCGAGTATGTGGAGGCGAACCAGAACGCCAGACTTGAGGCGCTGAACGGGCGACGCATTCCAACGACGGCGATTATCGTCGAAACGCTCTCGCCGGACTGGCTCGTTGAAATTGAGATCGTCGCCGCCGCATGAATCGCGAAAAAGTTTTTGAAACATTCGACTACGTCATCGTCGGCGCCGGCTCGGCCGGCTGCGTCCTTGCGAACCGGCTGAGCGAAGACGGAAAGTCGACCGTCTGCATTCTCGAAGCGGGACCCGAAGACAAAAGCGCGCTCATCCACACGCCGCTCGGATTTGCGTTCTTTCCGAAGGGGACAATCTACAACTGGTCGTTCGAGACCGTCCCGCAGCGGCACATGAATGACCGGATCGGCCATCAGCCGCGCGGGCGGACGCTTGGCGGGTCAAGCTCGATCAACGGCATGATCTATATTCGCGGGACAAAGGCCGATTATGACGGCTGGGCCGATGCGGGCGCCTCGGGATGGGCTTGGGAAGACGTTCTCCCTTATTTCAGGAAAGCGGAAGATCAGGCGCGCGGGGCGGACGCGTTTCATGGAACCGGCGGGCCGCTCACCGTCGGCGAGCTTCGCTACAAAAATCCGCTGTCGGACATTTTCCTTGAGGCCGCCGCCGAACTGCAATTGCCGGCGAACAGCGATTTCAACGGCGCGCGCCAGGAAGGCATGGGCTATTATCAGGTGACGCAGCGCGAGGGCAAACGATGTTCCGCCGCCGTCGCCTATCTCCATCCCGCCCGCGCGCGCATCGACGTGAAGCCTGATAGCCGCTGCGAGAAAATCCTGATTGAGAACGGCCGCGCCGCCGGCGTCCGCTTCCGGCAGGGGCGCGAGGCGAAAAGCGTCCGGGCGCGGAGGGAAGTCATCATCTCCGCCGGCGCGTTCCAGTCGCCGCAGATTTTGATGCTTTCAGGGATCGGTCCGGCCGGCCATCTCAAACAACTGGGGATCGATGTCATCATCGATGCGCCGGATGTCGGCCGCAATCTCCAGGACCACATCGACTATGTCGTGCTCAGAAAATCGACGGCGCCTCAATCGGTCGGGCTCTCGTTTTCCTTCGCCGCCGGCATGCCGGCGGCGCTCTACGCCTACAAAAAGCACGGGCGCGGACCGCTCACCTCGAATATCGCGGAAGCCGGCGGCTTTCTGAAAACCGATCCCGCGCTCGCCGAACCCGACATCCAGCTGCATTTCCTCACCGCGCTCGTCGACAGGCACGGCGAGAAAAAACATATCGGCGGCGGCTATTCCTGCCATGTCTGCGTCTTGCGGCCGAAAAGCCGCGGCGAGGTGCGTCTCGCCTCCGCCGACCCGATGGCGGCGCCGGCGATCGACCCGAATTTCCTCAGCGACGCGGACGATCTCCGCCGCCTCGTCAAAGGCGCGAGGCTGGTCTTTCGCCTGTTCGAGGCCCCGGCGATGCGGCGGGTCGCCGGCAAGTATCTTTATGCCGGCGCGGACGCCGGCGACGACGCGCTGATCGCCGACATCAAAGAGCGGGCCGACACCATCTACCACCCTGTCGGGACGTGCCGGATGGGGACAGATCCGCGCGCGGTCCTTGATCCGGCGCTCAAGGTAAACGGCGTCCGCGGTCTTCGCGTCGTTGACGCTTCGGTGATGCCCAATCTCGTCTCCGGCAACACCAACGCCCCGACGATCATGATCGCCGAAAAGGCGGCGGCGATGATCCGGTCGGGCGCCTGAACTCCCCAATCCGGCCTTAACTTTGCTTCGGTCCCCGGCGATCAGTATCGCGCTGCAACATTAATGGGTATGACTGGATCGGGGAGAAGGAACAGCCATGTGCGGGATTATCGGCATTCTCGGCAAGTCGGACGTGGCGCCCCTGATTGTCGAGGGGCTGAAGCGGCTCGAATATCGCGGCTATGACTCGTCCGGCGTCGCAATTGTCCGGGAGGGCCGGCTCGACCGCCGCCGCGCCTCGGGCAAGTTGCAGGTTCTGTCGGCGCGGCTGGAGAAGGATCCGCTGCACGGGAAAACCGGCATCGGCCACACAAGATGGGCGACGCACGGCGCGGCGACCGACGAAAACGCGCACCCGCATGCGACCGAGCGCCTCGCCCTCGTTCACAACGGCATCATCGAGAATTTCGCCGAGCTGCGCAACGAACTGAAAGCCAAAGGCTTCAAATTCACGTCTCAAACAGATTCGGAAGTCTGCGCGGCGCTCATCACCTATTATCTCGAGCGTGAAAACCTGCCGCCGAAGGACGCGGTGAAGAAGGCGCTCGACCGCATGCGCGGCGCCTTTGCTTTCGCCATCATCTTTTCCGGCGAGGACGATCTGCTGGTTGCGGCGAGGCGCGGCAGCCCGCTGGCGATCGGACGCGGCGACGGCGAGATGTTTGTCGGCTCCGACGCCTATGCGCTCGCGCCGTTCACCAACCGCGTCACCTATCTTCAGGAAGGCGACTTCGCGATCATCACCCGCGGCGGATTTTCCGTCTACGATGAAAAGGGCGCCGAAGCCGCGCGCGCGGAAACGATTTCGTCCGCCTCCGACAACATGGTCGACAAGGACGGCTACCGCCATTTCATGGCGAAGGAAATCCACGAACAGCCGGAAGTCATCGCCCACACGCTGTCGCGCTACATCGACGCCGCGACGGGGACAATCACGCTGCCGAAAGGCGGGTTTGACTTCTCAGAGCTCGACCGCCTGACGGTTTCCGCCTGCGGCACCGCTTTTTACGCCGGCCTCATCGCGAAATACTGGTTCGAGGCGTGGGCGGCGCTGCCGGTTGAAATCGACATCGCGTCGGAGCTTCGCTATCGCGACGTTCCGTATGCGAAGAATGGCGGCGCGCTCTTCGTCTCGCAGTCGGGCGAGACCGCCGACACGCTGGCCGCGCTCCGCGAAGCGAGAGCCAACGGCCAGAAGATCGCCGTCGTCGTCAACGTGCCGGAATCGTCGATCGCGCGCGAGGCGGACATCATCTTCCCGATGGCGGCGGGACCCGAAATCGGCGTCGCCTCGACCAAGGCGTTCACCTGCCAGCTGGCGGCGCTCGCCTCGATCGCGGTCGCGGCGGGGCGCCAGCGCGGCGTTCTTTCCGCGGCGGAGGAAAAAGACATCGTCACCGCGCTTTTGCAGACGCCTCGGCTTGTCGGCGAAGCGCTGAAGAATTCGCTCGTCATCGAGGAAGTCGCGCGCGAAATCGCCAAGGCTTCGGACACGCTCTATGTCGGGCGCGGCGTCTCCTTCCCGCTCGCCATGGAAGGCGCGCTGAAGCTGAAGGAAATTTCCTATATTCACGCCGAAGGCTACGCCGCCGGCGAACTGAAGCACGGGCCGATTGCGCTCATAGACGCGAACATGCCGGTTGTCGTCATCGCGCCAAGCGACCGGCATTTCGACAAAACCGTCTCCAACATGCACGAAGTGATGGCGCGGGACGGCAAGGCGATCCTCATTTCCGACAAACAAGGGATCGCGCGGGCGGGACCGGGCCTTTTTGCCTCGATCGAGGTTCCGGAAACACACCCGCTGCTGTCGCCGATCGTATACGCCGCGCCCATCCAGCTCCTCGCCTACTACACCGCGACAACCAAGGGCACGGATGTCGATCAGCCGCGCAATCTCGCGAAGTCGGTGACGGTCGAGTGATCTTTGACGTTGACAACCGCGTTTGCGCCCATGCGGCCCATCCTCCGCGACGCGCGCCAAGGAGCTCGCTCTTCAGAGCCCGACCGAAATCCAAAGCCGCAAATTCCGGGGCTGTCATTCCGGGGCCGCCTCTTGGCGGAACCCGGAATCCATTGCGCAACGCTCGATTCGTCGAAAAAATGGACCCCGGGTTCCGCGCGAAGAGGCGCGGCCCCGGGGTGACGGCGGGATTTTTCGCCATGGTTGCGAAATACTTTTCGGTCGGACACTCAGGACGCGAACATGTCATGCTGCAACAAACAATGCGCCTCACCCTTGAGGAGCGCGCCCCTTGGCGCGCGCCTCGAAAGATGGGCGGCAGGCGCGTGAGTCAGCAACTATGCAGCCAAGCTTGATCGCCGCCATCGATCGGCTGTGCGACTGGTACATTGAGCGCGCGCTCCCCTTGTGGGCGCGCGTCGCGGTGGACCCGTCGGGCGCGTTCTACGAAACCCTCGATTTCAGCGGGCGCCCGATCGCCGGACAGCCGCGGCGGACGCGCGTGCAGGCGCGGCAGATCCATGTATTCACCGAGGCCGCATTGCGCGGCTGGCTGCCGGCGGGCGAAGCAATCGCGGCCAAGGGTTTCACGCGATTTCTCGAAACCGCGCGCCCGGATGGCGGCGCGCGCGGCTGCGTTCATGCCATCGATGATGACGGCGCGGTCCTCGATCCGACCCGCGATCTTTACGATCAGGCGTTCCTCCTCCTCGCCGCCGCGTCGCGCATCAAGGCGTCGGGCGACCGCCGCGCGCATGCGCTGGCAAAAACGACGCTCGCCTTCCTCGACGCCGAACTGGCGTCGCCGCATGGCGGTTATTTTGAGGATGACAAGCGCAGCCTGCCGCGCCGGCAGAACCCGCATATGCATCTCTTTGAAGCGACGATGGCGCTCTACGACGCGACCGGCGACGACGCGCATCTGACGCGCGCCCGCGAGATTGAACAGCTTTTCCGTCATCGCTTTTTCGATCGCGGCGCCGGGGCGTTGCGTGAATTTTTCGACAAGGACTGGACGCCGGACGCGGGCGGTCGCGTCGAACCCGGCCACATGATGGAATGGGTGTTTCTGCTCGACCGCTTTGAGCACTTGACGGGCGAAGCGCGCGGCGACGAAAAGCGCATTCTCTATCGCTCGGCGAAAGCCATGGGCGCGCCGGACGACGCGCCCTTTCTTCCGAACGCCGCGACGCCCGGACAGCAGCCGGAACGAAGCGCGCGCCGGCTGTGGCCGCAGACGGAATATTTACGCGCGGCGCTGGTTCTGGCGCGCGCCGGCGAGGCGAAGGCGGAGGAAGACGCGCGCCGCCTGATCAACACCCTGTTCGCAACCTATCTCGACCAGAAGACCGAGGGCCTATGGCAGGACGAATACGACGCCGAAGGCCGGCCCGCCGCGGAGGACGTTCCGGCGAGCATTCTCTATCATATTCACGAAGCGGTTTGCGCCGCCGCCGAATACCGGCATAGACCCTTGCGATGACGAAGCGCGTCCGCATTCAGCCTGTAATCATGTCCGGCGGCGCCGGCACCAGGTTATGGCCGATGTCGCGCACCGCCCGCCCGAAACAATTCCTGCCGCTCGTCACGGCGCGCTCGCTGTTTCAGGAAACGGCGGCGCGATTTGCCGGCGACGCCGATTTTCTGCCGCCCGTCATCATCGCCGGCGCGGCGCACGCCGACCTGATCGCCGCGCAGCTTGCGGAAATCGGCGTTGATCCCGCTGCGATCATTGTTGAACCCTGCCCGCGCAACACCG
>JBGTLL010000040.1:0-11268 GCA_041744115.1 Parvularculaceae bacterium
GCCGCCGCCCGAGCCGACGGCGCCGGCGCGCTCGTCATCGGCTGATGCGCCGGCTCCGCAACAATCCGGCGGCGCCTATACGCCCGTCCGTACGCTGAACGGCTGGACCCTGCCCTTCCGGATGAAGGACGGCGTCAAGGAATTCCATCTGGTCGCCGAGGAAATCGAGCATGAATTCGCGCCGGGCAGCGTCGCGCGGTGCTGGGGCTATAACGGCTCGACGCCCGGACCGACGGTCGAAGCGGTCGAAGGCGACCGCGTGCGCATTCTCGTCACCAACCGGCTGCAGGAACACACGACCGTCCACTGGCACGGGATTATCCTGCCGAGCGGCATGGACGGCGTCGGCGGCGTCTCGCAGCCGCAGATCGGCCCCGGCGAGACATTCGCCTATGAGTTCACGCTGAAGCAGCATGGCTCGCACATGTACCATCCGCATGCCGATGAGATGGTGCAGATGGCGTTCGGCATGATGGGCCTGTTCATCATCCATCCGCGCGAGCGCGCGACCCCCGCCGTCGATCGCGACTATTGCTTCCTGACGCATAATTGGGCGCTGCACCCCGGCACCTATCGCCCCGATCCCGCGGTGATGGTCGATTTCGATCTGTGGACCTTCAACGGGAAGGTCTTCCCGGCGATCGAGCCGATCGTCGCGCGGACCGGCGAGCGCGTGCGCTTGCGCATCGGCAATCTTTCGATGTGGAACCATCCGATCCACCTGCACGGCGTCCAGTATCTCGTCACCGGTTCGGATGGCGGGCGCTGGCCGCCAGCGCTCTGGCGACCCGAGACCACGGAAATCATCGGCGTCGGCCAGACGCGCGACATCGAATTCGTCGCCGTTCCGGGCGACTGGGCGCTGCATTGCCACATGGCGCATCACACGATGAACGCCATGGGGCACGAGGTGCCGAACATGGTCGGCGTCGACCAGAGCGGCGTTTCCGACGAATTGCAGAAAATGCTTCCGGGCTTCCTCCCCATGGGCCGCGCCGGCATGGCGGAACACCAGGACCACACCGACGGCGGCCATCAGGGGCCGGAGAACACGCTCGCGATGATGGTCGGAAAAGGTCCGTATGGAAACATTGAGATGGGCGGCATGTTCACGCTTGTGAAGGTGCGGGACGATCTGACGGCCGGCGATTTTCGTGATCCCGGCTGGTACAAGCCGCCCGCCGGCCAGGTCGCCGCCCGCATCAGCCGCGATCCCGACTTCGGCGACCCGCCGCGCCGCACGCGATAATAGCGGCGATTGGCGGCGCCTTCATACGCCATCGCCGTCTGAGTTCGAAACGCTCGACTTTAGGAAAGGCCAGAGATCCGTGATCGAACCCAACATTCATCCGATCCTCGTGCATTTCACCTACGCGCTTTTGACGATCAGCGCACTCAGCTTTCTTGCTGTCGCGATCTTGCCGGCGGGGCCCCGGCGCGAGTCGCTGCACCACGCCGCCAACTGGATGATGTTTTTCGGTACGGCGGCGATCCTCGCAACCGTCGCCGCCGGGTTCGAGGCCTATTACAGCGTCGCGCATGACGGTCCGTCGCACGCCGCGATGACGACGCATCGAAATTGGGCCGTACCGACCGCGATCGTCATTCTTGGCCTCGCTTTCTTGCGATACCGCAGCCGCCGCAAGAATCCAGGACCGGTGTTCGCCATCATGTTCCTCGTCGCCGCCGCACTTCTCAGCGTCACCGCGTGGTGGGGCGGCCGGCTTGTTTACGTCTACGGCCTCGGCGTCAAATCGATGCCGCAAGTCACGGGCGAGGGCCACGACCATGAGCACGCCCCCGGCGAGGAGCATGGTGCTGCAAACAGCGCTGCGCCTCCCAACGCAGAGGGCGACGGTCATGGCGAGCACGAACACGGCGCGGCGCCGGCCGAAGACGCCGCCGGCGCCGAACCCCATGACATGGCGGCGATGAACGCCGGTGACACGACGCAATCTTCTGAAACTGCGGCCGCGGCCTCGCCGCGAACGCCCGTCGCCGTCGCAGACGCCTTCAGCGCCGCGCTCCGCTCCGGCGACGCCCCGGCGGTCGAACGCCTTCTCGCTCCAGACGTCGTGATCGCCGAAGGCGGCGGCGCGGAACGCTCGTTTGAAGAATATGCGGGCCATCACATGCCGGCCGACATGGCGTTCGTGAAAGCGGTCGAAACTACGATCAAGAAACGCGACGTCATCGAGGGCCAGGACATGGCGACCATCGTCACCGCTTCCCAGATGCACGGGACCTACAAGGGCAAGACCATCCACAGCCAGTCGATGGAAACCATGGTCCTGCGTCTTGTCGATGGGCAATGGCGCATCGCGCATATTCACTGGTCGTCGGCGGAGATCGAGGGCGAGCACGAACACTGACGGGAGTTCCGCGCCGCGATGGAACCCGTTTGCGGCGCTCCCGCCGTTCGACGGCGAGCCTTGATCCCGGTCAGTCGGCGGCGCTCATGTCGCCTCGCCCTGCACGACCCGGGTATATGTCCGCGCGATCATTAAGCCTGATCCCGCAAGGAGACGCCATGACTGCGCATTCCCATCCGACCCACGCCCCTCAATCGCGCGCGCCGTCGAAAGACGCCGCGCGCGATCCGGTTTGCGGGATGAGTGTCGGCGCCGACACACCGCACCGGCTGACACATAAGGGCGAGGAGGTTCTTTTTTGCAGCGCCGGGTGCAAGGCAAAATTCGCGGCGGACCCGGCGCGTTACCATGCGTCCGCGGACGAAAACGCAAGCGCGCCCAAACACAAGGCGGAAACACCGCAGCCGAAAGCGGCGGCCGGGTCCAAATGGACCTGCCCGATGCATCCGGAAATCCTGCGCGACGGGCCTGGCCCCTGCCCGATCTGCGGCATGGCGCTTGAGCCGGTGACGCCAAGCGCCGACACCGGCGCCAATCCCGAACTCGCCGATATGCAGCGGCGCCTTGCCGTCGCGATGGCGCTCGCATTGCCTGTCCTCATCCTCGAGATGGGCAATCATCTGTTTGGCATAGACCGGCTGGTATCGCCAGCGCTCAACGCATGGCTCCAGCTCGTTCTGGCGACGCCGGTCGTCCTCTGGGCCGGCTGGCCGTTCTTCACGCGCGGCGCGGCGTCACTGGTCTCACGCCGCCTCAACATGTTCACGCTGATCGCGATCGGGACGGGAGTCGCCTGGGGCTACAGCGTCGTCGCAACGCTTGCTCCACAAGTATTTCCGGCGGCGCTGAAGACAGAAGCGGGAACCGTCGCGGTCTATTTCGAAGCGGCGGCGGTCATCATCGCGCTCGTCCTGCTTGGGCAGGTGCTTGAACTGCGCGCCCGCGAACGGACCGGCGGCGCGATCAGGGCGCTGTTGAGCCTCGCGCCGAAGACCGCGCGCCGGCTGACCGAAGACGGCGGCGACGAGGAAGCCGACATCGCCGACATCATCGTCGGCGACCGTTTGCGCGTGCGTCCCGGCGAAAAAGTCCCGGTCGATGGCGTTGTCATCGACGGCCGCTCGTCGGTCGATGAATCGATGGTCACGGGCGAGTCGATGCCGGTGACGAAGGAGGCGGGCGCCACGCTCATCGGCGGCACGGTCAATCAGACCGGCGCCCTCGTCATCAAGGCGACGCGCGTCGGCGGCGAGACCATGCTGGCGCGGATCGTCCACATGGTCGCCGAAGCGCAACGCAGCCGCGCGCCGATCCAGCGTCTCGCCGATCAGGTCGCGTCGTGGTTCGTTCCCGCCGTGATCCTTATCGCCGTCGCCGCGTTTTTCACCTGGCTCTTTGTCGGACCGGAGCCTGCTGTGACGTATGGCCTGATCGCTGCTGTCTCTGTGCTGATCATCGCCTGCCCCTGCGCGCTGGGGCTGGCGACGCCGATGTCGATCATGACCGGCGTCGGCGTCGGCGCGCGCGCCGGCGTCCTCATCAAGAACGCCGAGGCGCTCCAGCGACTGGAAAAGATCGACGCGCTCGTCATCGACAAGACGGGCACGCTGACAGAGGGAAAGCCCGCCGTAACCGCCATCGACCTCGCAGCGGGTTTCACGGAGGAAGACGTCCTCCGCCTCGCGGCAAGCCTTGAAAGCCGCAGCGAGCATGCTCTGGCGGCGGCGATCGTCGAGGCGGCGAAGATCCGCAAGATCGCGCTGACCGAACCATCGGAATTTGATTCCCCGACCGGCAAGGGCGTCATCGGCGTCGTTGACGGCCGCCGCGTCGCACTGGGCGCGGAGCGCTACTTTTCAGAGCTCGGCATTGCGACAGGCGCGCTTGAAGCCAAAGCTGAAGAGCGTCGCCGCGATGGCGCCACGGCGATCTATGTCGGCATCGACGGCGCGGCGGCGGCGGTCTTCGCCATCGCCGACCCGATCAGGAAGTCGACGCCGGCCGCTCTGGGCGCGTTGCGCAAAGCGGGGATCAAGCTCGTCATGCTGACCGGCGACAATCGCACGACCGCCGACGCCGTCGGCCGCAAGCTCGGCATCGATACCGTCGAAGCGGAAGTCCTGCCTGAATACAAAGCGGAGGTCGTCCAGCGGCTGCAGCGCGAGGGGCGCATCGTCGCGATGGCCGGCGACGGCGTCAACGATGCGCCGGCGCTCGCCGCCGCCGATGTCGGCATCGCGATGGCGACCGGAACCGATGTCGCCATCGAAAGCGCCGGGGTGACGCTGCTCAAGGGCGATCTCGGCGGCATCGTCAAGGCGCGGACGATCTCGAAAGCGACCATGCGCAACATTCGTCAAAACCTGTTTTTCGCTTTTGCCTACAACGCCGCCGGCATTCCGATCGCCGCCGGTGTTCTTTATCCCCTGACCGGCGACCTCCTGTCGCCGATGATCGCGGCGGGCGCGATGGCGGCGAGTTCGGTCTCGGTAATCGCCAACGCGCTGAGATTGAGCAAGTTAAAGGTATGATCGTTCTGCTGACGGTCTTCTGGTGGGGCGACGGCCAACATGTAGCGCCCCGCTCATCTTCATCTGGCGGATGATTGAGCTTTCGGCTGCAGATACTCGCGGCCAACGACTCATTGCATTATTTGAGAAAGTTGGGTGCGGGGGCTGGATTTGAACCAACGACCTTCAGGTTATGAGTGCGTGTCCTTCGATTTTTACGGGGTTTTCCCGAGTTTGCCGAAATGCGATAAACGCTTGTAATTAATAGAATTTCTTGACGTTGGTGTTTGATCGTGTTTTCTTGAGATCGACCCGATTTCCCGCCGAACTGTAGCCATTTTGTAGCAGCGCGAACCTTCAGGTTTTCATGTTGAAGGAGGCAAAAAATTGTCGGCGAAATCGATTTGCGCAGTAGCAGCGCGGGCGGCGGCAGGACCTTCAGGTTTTTGAGGTGTGGAAATGGCGAAGTTGACGAAGCGAACGGTAGACCAAGTAGCAGCCAGACCAAAGGCCTTCAGCATCTGGGACGACGAATTGAAGGGCTTCGGTCTACGCATTCTGCCGTCAGGACGGAAAACGTACGTCGTCAAATGCCTGGTCAAGGGCCGCCAGAAATTCATCACGATCGGACCGCACGGCCCGATCACCGCGGAGCAAGCGCGCATCCGCGCCCTCGAAATCTTGTCGGAAGCGAAAGGCGGAGGCGAACCCACGCGGGTACACGACGAAGCGCGACGATCGCCGACCGTGAAGAGTCTCGGTGAAAGAGTTCTCAAGGAACATGCTTCGATCCGGTGCAAGCCGAGCACGCAAACGGAGTACAAGCGCTCCGTAGAGCTCTTTATCAATCCGATCATGGGCACCCGCAAAGTGGTGGAAGTCGAGCGCAAAGACATTGCCCAGCTCCACCATTCGATGAACCAGACTCCGTATCAAGCAAACAGGACGCTTGGGGTCCTATCGAAGATGTTAATCTCGCGGAAATTTGGGGACTTCGCTCCGACGGCAGCAATCCTTGCCGACATGTCAAGAAGTATGCCGAACGAAAGCGCGAGCGGTTTCTGAGCGATGAGGAATTTGCGAGACTCGGCGAGATTCTGATCGAAGTTGAGCGCGATCGCACGGAGACCCAGTCAGCCGTCAACGCAATTCGACTTTTGATGCTGACCGGTTGCCGGCTCGGCGAAATCATGACGCTTCAGTGGGCGCATGTAAACTTGGAGGCGCGTGAGCTACGGCTGCCGGATTCGAAAACCGGCGCCAAGGTCGTTCACTTCGGAGAAGCCGCGGCGACGATTTTGAAGAGCATTCAAAGGATCGATGGCAACCCCTATGTCATTACAGGCGCGAGGCAGGGCGGCCATCTCACGGATTTGCAGCATCCATGGCGACGCATACGCGCAAAAGCCCGGCTGAATGACGTTCGCATTCATGACCTTAGGCACTCGTTCGCGAGCAGCGCGCTCGCGCTCGGCGAAGGACTCCCGATGATCGGCAAATTGCTGGGTCATACTCAGGTGCAAACGACGGCGCGCTATGCGCATCTGGCGAATGCGCCGATCAAGGCTGCGGCAGCGCGTGTTTCAGACAGGATTGGCGACGCCATCCTGGGCAAGCCGTAAGTTTCGTGGGCGTCTTGATCCGCGCGGAACGCGGGTTTGGCGACTGTGCTCAGTTGACCTTTGTATACCCTCATGGTAATAAACGTCGGCAGTTGTTAACTTTTGCCGACGTTTATTACCAGCATGAGATCCCTTCGAGATATAGCCATTTCGATCGCTGACCAGCACGCCGTTGCCAGATGGCGGGATTTTGCGGCAGCGGGGGTCACCCCGGCCACGATTGCGCGCCTTATCGACCAAGGAGAACTAGAACGCGTTGGACGCGGGCTTTATCGGCGCGCTCAAAAAGAAGAGACCGAACATCAAAGCCTGATCGAAACATCGAAAGCAGCGCCGCAAGGCGTCATTTGCCTGCTCTCAGCGCTGCGATTTCATGGACTGACGACGCAGCTGCCGCATGCGGTTTGGCTGATGATCGACCATAAAGCCCGAGCGCCGAAAAGCGCGGCGCAACGGCTGAATATCATACGGGCGAGCGGACCCTCGATGTCCGCAGGCATCACGCAGCATCGCCTCGACGGTGTCGTCGTTCCGATCACCACGCCGGCCAAAACCGTCGCCGACTGTTTCAAATATCGAAGCCGAATCGGAGCCGACGTCGCCATCGAAGCGCTCAAAGAGGGGCTAAAAAAACGCGCGTTCACGCCGGACGAATTTCTTGCCATGGCCAGGATCGATCGCATTGATCGCGTCGCCCGGTCTTATCTCGAGGCGATGCTATGACGCCTGACCGCGCCCTTATCCAGTCAATCCGTCAGCGGCTGGACAATCTCGCGCGCAAAAACGGCGAGGACATTCAGCGCAACCTCGTTCGATTTGCCCACGAACGGTTTCTGTTCCGGCTCAGCGTCTCTCCCTACAAGGAACAATTCGTCCTGAAAGGCGCCATGCTCTTCGGCGCCTGGGAAAGCGCTCCCTACCGCGCCACCGGCGATCTCGATCTCCTCGGCTTTGGCTCAAACACCGAAGAGGCGTTGATTGCAACAATTCGGGAGATTTGCGCCATCGCGCCAGAGGCGTCGGACGGTCTCATCTTCAATACGACAGAGATACAGACCGAACCACTGCGCCTCGCGACTGAATACACGGGCGTCGCCCTGCGGTTCGACGCCCTTCTCGGCCGCGCCCGGTTGCGCATGCAGATCGACATAGGCTTCGGCGACGCGATAACGCCCGCGCCTTCGAACATAATCTTTCCGACATTGCTTGATATGCCGCCGCCGCGACTCAAAGCCTATCCGCCGGAAACAGTCATCGCGGAAAAGCTCGAGGCGATCATATCGATCGGTCTGGCGACGAGCCGCATCAAGGACTTCTTCGACATCTGGGCGATCGCGCAGACTTTCGATTTTGAAGGAGGGATGCTGATTGCGGCGGTAAAAGCAACTTTCGCTCGACGAGGGACGAGACTGCCGACGTCCCCACCGCCGGCCCTGACTGAAGTCTTCTCGGGCGACGCCGAAAAGCAGCGCCTCTGGAAGGCATTCGCCGGCGATCGGATCAATGCGGAGTCTGCGCCACAAACACTCGGTGCGTTGATCGCCGCGCTCAATGCGTTCGTCGATCCCCTGTTCGACGCTATAACTCATGATGCGCCTCTCGGGGTTTGGAATCGTTCGAGACAAACTTGGCAATGATTCTGCGAGCGCTGAAGATGGAAGCGTCGCCTGCAAACGAAAGCAGAGCGCAGAGAGTCGGATCGGCCCGACGGACGACCCTGATTTCAGACCAGGTCGTTTGATCGTAAACCCGCGCTCAGCGCGAACGCTGCATTGAAGCAAAGCGATAAAGATCGGCGGTTCCGCAATCCGAAGTCGACCGCCTCACTCGCCCCATCAAGAAGGCATCGAGGTCAGCCTTTCGATAACGGACCAGCCGTCCGACCTTGATGAAGGGCGGGCCGTCGCCGTGGCACCGCCATTTGTTGAGCGTGGCCGCCTTCAATCCAAGATAATTCGCCGCCTCGCGATTGTTCAGCCTTTCACCGGGGCCTGCGTTGCTCACGACTGTGGTGCTCACTGAAAACTCCATTGCACGAATGATTCATATTGACCGTCATCAGGTCTCTGACTTGCGGTTCCGGCTCCACACGAGCGAGCCCTTCCCCTCCTCGCCGTTCTCGAACAGAGCAGCGCGGATGGGCGCTGAAAAACTCGGGTCATCGAGTTCGACGCGCAGGAATGGCTTTGCGCCTTCGGACTTGGCCTTAGCACGCCAGGCGGCGCCCAGTTCCTGCCCGCCCACGAGCACCTTGAAGTCCGGCGCCTTGTCGTTGCCGTTCTTGTCATTGGTGACGAAAGCGGCCTTCACATTGATGGTCATGGTGCGGATGGTTCCGGAATATCCATCCGGGGATTTCGAGAATGTTCCTATGACGGCCATGGCCTACTCCTTTGCTGCTTCTTTCTTTCCGATGGTTTTGCGGGCGCGCTTGAACGCCGCGTCAGATTGCAGAAAGCGCTCGATCATCAGGGCGGCGAGGTCGGCCATCGGAGTTTCGCGGCCGAATTCCCGCGCGTGAATAATCGCGTAATCAGCAAGCGCGTCGTGCGCGTCGGGATGCAGCATCACCGCCACCTTTACGGCTGCGCGATCCATGACGGGACCGATCTTGAGGGTCACAGAGACGCCTCCTTCGAGGGAACCGGGCGTAGGACAAGGTCCTTGTGGACGATCACGCGCAGCGGCCAGCCCGGCCGGATCTTGATCGTCGGCTGGATGTCGAGATTGCGCTGGACGATCTTCTGACCGGCTTGATTGGTCGCGGTCTGCGCGGACTCGCGCAGGGCGGCGACGATGTCGCTCTCGGCGTCGTCGAAGGAGAGTTCGGTCCCGACCCCGAGCAAGGTCGAGAGCACGATGCCCTTGAGCAGCCGGAACGTGTGGAAGTCGACATCATCCGAGAGACCGGAATAGCCGGCGACATCACTCGCCGGCATGTTGTCGATGACAATCGACGCGCCATCCGGGTAAATGATCCGCGACCAGACCAGGAGCGCGCGGGACTGGCCGAAGGCGATGACGCTGTCATAGCGGCCGATCAGCTTCGCGCCCTGCGGGATCAGGAGATACTGGCCGGTGACGGTGTCTCGAACATTCTGTGTCACCTGCGCGATCACGGTCCCCGGCAGATCGGAGTTGACCCCAGTAATGAGGCTTGCGGGAATGACGGTCCCCGCCATCACTTCGAACGGCGTGATCGGATCTTCGATGCGGTGCGGATTGTCGGTGCCCACACGCCCGCCCTCTTCCAAAAAATCGAGCTTGCGGATTTGGCGATTCGGGTCCTCCTCGCGCTCTGCTCCGAACGGAACATTCGGCGCGCCGAGGCCAAGATCGGCGAGCGATTGAGGAATCTGGCCGGAGAGGTCGGCGACATCGGCGCGCCGCGCTGCGGCGCCGGCGTTCGACTTTAACTGAAAGAAGACGCCGGCCCCGCGCGCTTCGCTCGCGATCTGCGCCTCGCGCAAAGCGGCTTCGCGCGCGGCATCGGCTTCCGGCGAGTTCCGGAACGGCGTCGGCGACAATGCGGCGTAGTCGGTCTGATCGAGAAAGGCTTCATCGCCCAGCATATCGACCGCCTCTTCCGCGTTGAGAATCGCAGCGCCGAGATCGCCGGGCAGTGGAGCCCCGAGTTTCGGGGTCACGTCGGCGTAAGTTTTGGGGAGCGCGTCGAGGCCTTCGGCGGTCGGCTTGGTCTCGGTGTTGTAGAGTTCCTTCCCCTTAGTTTCGCCGATCGCACGCGGCGGCCGCAGCGCGATCGTCATCGCGCCGAAGACGAGGATCGCCGCCCCGCCGGCGGCGATCATCAGCGCTGTGCGATTGAGGCGCGTCACGGGCCGCGGGCTCGCCCGCAGTCTCAGCGCCTCCGGCTCCTCTTTCGTGACGGCGGCGTCCATGTCAGCTCCGACCCTTCAGGTCGGTGCGGACGATGCGGACAATGTCCTGGTTCTTTTCGCCGAGGCGGAGCTCAGCGGCGGCGAAGAGCCGGTCGACGACGTAGTAATTGCCGCGCATGCGGTAATTGACGAGTTCGGGTTTCCCTTCGCGCCCCAATATGAAGAGCGGCGGCGCTTCGCCCTGCCCGATCGAGTCGGGAAACTGAATGAAGACCTGTTTCCCGTTGTCGAAGGCGCGAACGGGACGCCAATGCGGCTTGTCGCCTTCGATGTCGTAGCGAAACTTGAGTTCACCCGGATCGACGCCGGCGGCGATCGTGCTTTGGATTTTTTCAATGGCGCGATCGTTGTCGTTGCGGCGTTTGACCAGCTGGTCCTGGGGATACGTCCAGGAAATCGCGGCCATATAGGTCTCGCGGAACGAGCGCATTTCGAGGTGATAGGCGCGCCGATCGGTGGCGATGACGAGATTGGTTTTGAGGTTCGCCGCGATCGGCTTGACCAGGATGTGGACGCGCTCGCCGCCGCTCTTGCCATCGGCGTCGCCGCTCGATGTGTCGCCGACGATCCAGCGCACGGTGTCGCCCGCGGAAACTGAGTTGAGGCGCTCGCCGGGTTCGAGCGCGATGTCGGTCACCTGCTCCGGCGCGCCGTAAAGCTGATAGAGGGCGCCCTCCATGAAGGGATAGACTTGGACGGCGTTGAGAAAGCGGTCGAGATCGGGGTGTTCGCCCGCCGCATCGTCGGCTGGCGGGTCAGCCGGACAGCGCATGCGGGCTTTGTGCTCGATGCCCTCGAACAAGCGTTGCATGATCGAAGACCTTGCTCTGGCAGCGGCCTGGTTCATCACTCCGATCGTGGCAGC
>JBGTLL010000041.1:0-6278 GCA_041744115.1 Parvularculaceae bacterium
GTCGATCGGAAGCAGCGCCGCATCGCGCGCGGCGGGCGTTTGGAGCGCTTCAAGCGCCCCGATCGTCACGCCCTCGTCGGCGCGGAAAGGACCGACGGCGGTGCGGCGGAGCTGGTCGACATGGCCCTCGGTTCCAAGCGCCCGCGCCATGTCGCGAACGAGCGCCCGGACATAGGCGCCCTTGCCGGTGACCGCCTCGAACAACGCATGATCCGCATCCGGACAATCGACAAGCGTCAGTTCATGAATGTCGATCGTCCGCGCTTCGAGCAAAACCGTCTCGCCCTCGCGCGCCAGATCATAGGCGCGCTCGCCGCCGATCTTGACCGCCGAGAATTGCGGCGGCGTCTGTTCGATCGATCCGGTGAAACGGCCGAGGACGCTTTCGATTTCGCCACGCGTCGGGCGATTGTCGGAACGCGCGACGATGTCGCCTTCGCGGTCGTCGGTCGTCGTCGCCTCGCCCCATTTGGCGGTGAAGCGATAGCATTTCTTTGCATTCATCACGAAGGGGACGGTCTTCGTCGCTTCGCCGAAAGCGACCGGGAGGACGCCCGTCGCCAGCGGGTCGAGCGTTCCCGCGTGCCCGGCCTTTTGCGCCTCGAACAGCCATTTCAGCTTCGACACCGCCTCGGTCGAGCCGACATCGTAGCCCTTGTCGAGGATGATCCAGCCGTTGACTGGCCGGCCCTTCTTGCGCCGTTTGCTCATTTGGCCTTGCTTCGAGTCACCGGCTCGTCGCGCGGATCGGACGCGCGGGAAGCCATGTCGCCGCGACGTAAGGCGCGCGCCCGGCTCTCGTCAACCTCCTGCTATTCGTGCTTCAGATCGCGCGCGACGTCCGGCGAAGCGAGGAGGTCGTCGATCCGGCGCGCTTCGGCGAAACTCTCGTCCGAACGGAAAACGAGCGCCGGCGTGAATTTCATCTCGATCTTCTGCGCCAGGAGATGGCGGAGGTGCGGGGCCGCGCGACCCAGCGCCTTGACGATCTCCGGGTGCTGTTCGGGATCGATCGAGGCGCCGAGCGGCGCCGAGAAAACCGTCGCCTGTTTCAGATCGGGCGTCATTCTCACTTCAGAAATCGTGATCGAGAGGCCGTGAAGCGCCGGGTCGCGCAGATCCTCGCGCTGGAAAATTTCAACCAGCGCGTGACGGATCAGCTCGCCGGCGCGGAGCTGGCGCTGGGTTGGGCCGCGGACCGGGGAATATCGTTTCGCCATTCGCAAATTCTAGTGCTTCAGGGACGCCTCGCGCAACGCCGCCGCGAAAGCCGCAAGCTTGTCCGCCTCGAGCGCGTAGCCGCGCTCCTTGTCGCGAAGGCCTGTGCAAAGATCGACGCCGTAGGGGCGAACGCGCCGCACCGCTTCGACGACATTCGACGGGTTGAGGCCGCCGGCGAGGAAAACCGGCGCGCCGCAGGCATCGACAATGCGGCGCGAAATCGCCCAATCGTGAATGTCGCCCGTTCCGCCAAGCGTTCGGACGGCGGCGCTCGGTTTCCCGGAATCGAGGAGGATCGCGTCGATATGCACCGAGACGGCGCGCGCTTCGTCGAGCGCGCGTTCATCCTCGACGTGAATGACCTGCATGATGCGCAAGGCGGGATGCGCGCGGCGGAGATGCGCGTAGGCGCCGGCTGCAGGAGCGTCGACGATCTGGACGGTGTTGACGCGCGTCGCCTCGACATAGTCTGCGATCGCTTCGCCTTCTGTCTCGCAGGTCAGCAAGGTCGTCCAAACGCGCTCGCCATGGCGCGCGTGAACATGGCTGGCGATATCGCGGATCAATTCGTCGTCGATCGTTCCTGGTCCGTTCGGCATGGCGCCGACGAGGCCGATTGCGAGCGCGCCGGCGGCGATCGCGGCGTCAGCCTCCTCGGTCGACCGCATGCAGCAGATTTTGAACGGGATCATGCGCGCCAAGGCCTCGGATCGTCGCGCAACAACCCGAGGATGACGCTGTCGCGGACGCCGATATGCGTCTCCCAATTGCCGCGAAGGACGCCTTCATGGCGGAAGCCGAGTTTTTCGAACGTGCGGATTGACGGGGTGTTGTCGGGATCGACATCCGCGAAGATGCGGCGGGCTCCTTTGACGTCGAACACAAAATCGATCGCCTGCGCCAGCGCCTGCGCGGCGAGGTTTCGCCCCCGCGCCGCCGGGACGATCATGCACGCCGCCTCCCAGATGTCGCGCCCCTTCGTGAACAGCGAAATCCGGCCGAGCGACGGCCCGTCGTCGCGATCGATCACCGACCACGACGTGTCTTCAGCGCCCTTGGTCCAGTTTTTCAGATTGTCGATTGTCTCCGCGACGGTCTTGTAGGCCGGCCCCGCCATGTAGACCGAACTTTCCTCATCGCCGAAAATCGCGTGCAGCGCCTCGCCGTCGCGGTCGGGATCGAGAGGGCGGAGGAACATTGTCACCTTCGATATTTCAACGGGCTGGCGACGTAGTCAGCGGCTGACAAGGCGCGCCGGTTGATTGTTTTCACGTCCGGTAACGGTGACTGGTCGAGGAAGATATGCACCATCCGGGCGCCAATCCTTTCGGCAAGATCCGCGCAACGAGCAATTTCATTTTCAGAAAGCGGCGAATGACGCCCTTCCAAACGAATTGCGACATCGGGCGCTGTAAGTGTCGGGCGACGAAAAAGCTGTCGCATTCCGTGCGCCAATATCGCCACAGCGTAGTCGAGTTCTGAAAACAATGGCTCAAGGGTGCTGAAGGGATTGACGACAGCGTAACCGGCTCCGCCAATCAATGATATCGCATCGCCACCAATTGTTCGTACGATATTCTTCCCGTCAACCGCTTCGACCGCCACGAGAGGTTGGCAGCAGAATAGTTCGCCGACATCGGTGCGCCTCATGGTCACCTGCGAAGAGCTTAAAACGGCGAGCACATAGGGTAGCCGCCAGACAGCCAAGTTCGCCTCTTACAGCGTCCGCTTGATCGTCTCGACCGAGAAGCATTCGATGACGTCGCCGATCTTGAGGTCGTCATATTTGGCGAAACTCATGCCGCATTCCTGGCCCGAGGGGACTTCCTGAACGTCGTCCTTGAAGCGCTTCAATTGCGACAGCTCGCCTTCGTGAATAACGGTCTGGTCGCGGATCAGCCGCACTCTTGCGCCGCGACGGACGAGGCCTTCGGTGACGCGGCAGCCGGCGACCTTGGTCGATTTGCCGATCGTGAAGACTTCGAGGATTTGCGCGTTGCCGAGGAAGGTCTCGCGGATTTCCGGCTTCAGCATGCCGGAAAGGACGCCCTTGATGTCATCGATCAGATTGTAGATGACCGAATAATAGCGGATCTCGACGCCGGTGCGTTCGGCTTCCTCGCGCGCCTGCGCATTGGCGCGGACGTTGAAGCCGATCACCGGCGCGCCCGAGGCGCCGGCGAGGATGACATCCGATTCCGAAATGCCGCCGACGCCGGTGTGAAGGATGCGGACGCGAACCTCGCTGGTCGAGAGTTTTTCGAGGCTGTTGACGATTGCTTCGACCGACCCTTGCACGTCGCCTTTGATGACGAGCGGGAACTCGTTGATCTCGGCGTCCTGGAGCTGCGCCATCATCTGTTCGAGCGAGGTGCCCGACGATTTGGCGGAGGCTTTTTCGCGGCGCTTCCTTGCCCGGAACTCGGCGACTTCGCGCGCGCGCGATTCTGATTCAACGACGGCGAACTGGTCGCCGGGTTCGGGCGCGCCGTTAAGGCCGAGCATTTCGACCGGCATCGCGGGACCCGCGGCGGTGATCGTTTCCCCCTTGTCGTCGGCGAGAAGCCGGACCCGGCCCCATTCGGCGCCGACGACGACAATGTCGCCGCGCTTCAACGTGCCGCGTTCGATCAACAGGGTCGCAACCGGCCCGCGCCCCTTGTCGAGCCGCGATTCGACGACGGACCCTTCGGCCGAGCGGTTCGGGTTGGCCTGGAGGTCAAGAAGCTCCGCCTGCAGAAGAATGGCGTCAAGAAGGCCGTCGAGATTTTGTTTTTTCAGCGCCGAGACTTCGACGTCCTGGACTTCGCCGCCGAGGCTTTCGACCTGGATCTCGTATTGGAGGAGGTCGGTCCGGACTTTCTGCGCATTGGCGGATGGCTTATCGACCTTGTTGATGGCGACGATGATGGGGACGCCCGCGGCCTTCGCGTGATTGATCGCCTCGACCGTCTGCGGCATGATTGAATCGTCCGCCGCGACGACGAGAATGACGATATCGGTGACCTTGGCGCCGCGCGCCCGCATCTGCGTGAAGGCGGCGTGGCCGGGCGTATCGAGGAAGGTGATCTTGCGGCCGTCCCTGACCGTCACCTGATAGGCGCCGATGTGCTGGGTGATGCCGCCGGCTTCGCCGGAAACGACATTGGTCTGGCGCAGCGCATCGAGCAGCGAGGTTTTACCGTGGTCGACATGGCCCATGATGGTGACGACCGGCGGGCGCCATTCCTGCGCTTCCGATTCATCGGCGGCGCCGGCAAGGCCTTCCTCGACATCGGATTCGGCGACCCGCCGCGGCGTGTGCCCGAGATCGGAGACGATCAGCTCGGCGGTGTCGGCGTCGAGCGTTGAGTTCGCCGTCACCATCTGCCCCTGCTTCATCAGCTCCCGGATGAGATCGACGCCGCGCATCGACATCCGCTGGGCGAGTTCCTGGACCGTAATCGTTTCCGGGATGACGACTTCGCGAACGATCGCGGGGGCGCCGCCGCCGCGCTGCTGGCGGGCGAGTTTTTCGCGTTCCCGCGCGCGCTTGACGGAAGCAAGGCTGCGCTGGCGATCGTCGTCTTCGAGCGCATTGGCGATTGTAAGGCGCCCGGCTCTCCGGCGCGGCGCTTCCTTGGCTGCGTTCTCGCGCTCGCTTTTGTCGACGACGGGCTTGCGTTTTGTCTTCAGGCGCCCGCCGAGCTTTGCGAGCGGATTGTCGGGATCGGCGTCGGCGGCCGGTTTTTCGTCTTCGGGGCGGGGCTTGCCGCCTTTGGCTTCCGCTTTCGCCGCCGCGCGCTGTTTTCTCTGCTGTTCTTCTTCTTCAAGCGCCGTGCGCGCGCTGTCCTCGGCCTTGCGGCGTTCGGCGGTTTCGCGTTCGCGCTTTCCTTCTTCTTCGGAAACGCGCAGCCGCTCCGCGTCGAGGCGCGTTTTTTCGTCGGCCTCGCGCGCCTCGCGATCGACGCGCTCGGCGTCGTCGCGCCGTCTGCGGACGTCTTCGTCTTTCCTTGCCTGGAAGAGCGCGGCGGTGCGCGCCTGCTTTTCCTCCTCCGACAGCGATCTGAGGACGTTCGGCTGGGCCTTTTTGTCGGCGGCGTCGGCGGCTTTGGTCTCCGGCGGTTTTGCCGCGGCAGTCCGGAGCTTCGGCGGCGCAACCGGCGCCGGCGCCTCATCCTCTTTCCTCGCGCCAACGGCGCGTCGCTTCTTCGTCTCGACGACGACGGTCTTCGAGCGGCCGTGGCTGAAGCTCTGTTTCACCGCGCCCATTTCCGAGCGGCGCAGCGACAGCGGCCGACGATCGGGCTTGGCTTCGGTGTCAGTCTTCGTTTCGACGTCGTCAGTCATTCATTCTCCGTTCCCGCTTCATTGAAGCGGACTTTCAGCAATCGGCCCCTCCCTTTAAGGAGAGCCTTTTGAAAGCGGCTTTGGACATAACGCTCAAAGCCGCCCCGGTCCACCACGATCTCGTGGACCAAAAATTACAATCCCGCGGGGTCGCCCTGGACCGCTTTGTCATTCCCTACTGACGTATTCGGCGATCCGTCCGACCGCAATCCGATCAGGCGCGCCGCTTCCCGCCGAAACCGATCCGCGCCCGCGCTCTTCAGCAGCGCGGCGTGCTTGACCCCGTCCTTGCCGAAGGCCGACGACAGTGCGCTGCTCGTAAACGCGCGACACTGGAAAATGTCTTTGCCGAGCCTCGACAATTTTTCGCGTCCGTCGTCCGCGGCGTCGGACGCCGAAAGGAGGACGGCGCCCGCGCCCTCGGTCAGCGCCTTCTTCACCTGATCGAAACCGAGCACCGCTTCTCCGGCGCGGCGGGCAAGACCCAGCGCATCGAGCGCGCGGCGCTCAAGCCCCGCTTCAACCGATGCAACAAGGTCTTCCGGCGCCGTCGCCGCCGTCTTGAACGCCCGCGCGAACAGACCTTTCGAAACGGCTCTCGCGAGCAGCGCGCGATCGGCGCTTACCCAGGCGCCGCGTCCGCCAAGCTTGCCGGCGAAATCGGGCGTGACGACGCCGTCGGGGCGAAGCGCAAAGCGGATGAGACCCGCTGGCGGCGACGCGCCGCC
>JBGTLL010000042.1:0-13909 GCA_041744115.1 Parvularculaceae bacterium
GTTTCGCCGCGCGCCCGCGCGACCTGTCCATCGAGAAGGTCGGTCGCGGCGGCAAGCGCGAACAGGCCGAGCGCGGCGGTCAGCGCCCACGGCGCGCTGATGAAGAACATCGCCGCGAAGGGAACGATCAGCACGATCCGCGAAAGCGTCAGGATATTGGCCAAACTGTCTCCGCTCTTTGTCGGTAGCTTTCCCGCCCGGGACGCCTTAAGCAGAATACGCGAGTCGGCGAGGAAGCGCGTCGCGGCGCCTTTCCCCTTCATCATGGAGAAACCACATGTCCAAAGACAAGAACCGCGGAAATCGCGAAACCAAGAAACCGAAAAAAACCAAGGAGAAACCGCCCGCCTCGTCGAAATACGGGCAGAAGTCCGGCGTCTCCGAAGCGTTCGGCAAAGCGACCGCGCCGAAGCCGAAAAAATAGCTGGCGGCTGGACTTCGCGTTGCGCGAGGCCCCTCACCCGCTCGCATGTGCTCACTGGTCTCCCAAGGGGAGAGGCGAAGAGGAGCCCGCCTCTCCCGGGAGAGGCCAAAACCGTTCTCCACGGTTTTGGATGAGCGGTCGGCTCTCTCCTCAAATGCGCAAACGTCAAAATGGCTGATCGACAGCGTCAGCCCTTGTTCTCGTCCTTCCCCCAGATCCGCTCCCACCATTTTTCCTTGTCCGGCGGGGTGAAGGGCTGGCCGCCGGTCTTCATTTTCGCGCGGATGCCGTCGATGTCCCAGCCGGTGAGCGACGAGAGCGTCTGCGCTTCCTGTTCAAAGCGCTTCGGGAGTTCCGCTTTGTACTCCCGCGCCGCGTCGCATTTCGCGTCGCCCTTATAGGGATGACGCAGCACATAGCGGCCCTGGAAATTTTCGCGCTCGCCGGTCTCCTTGAACATCAGGTCCTCCGGGAAATGCGCCGCGTCGTAACTGACATGAAGCCGTGTCACGAAAACGTCCTGCGCCTGTTGCGGCGGCCGCATGATCGCATCGCCCTCGCCGCCGCCTGACCAGTAGACGCCAAGCTCGCGCAATTCCCCGGCTGAAAGCGGATCGGCCGCGCACGGGTCGCACCAGTTCATGTCCCACGCGTATTCGAGAAAGACCGCGCGCTCGGCCTCGCGCGTAACCTGGTCGGCGAACATCGCCTTGTAGAACTCGCCGAATTCATCCTTCACATAAACCGGAACGTCCATGCCGGTCGGCAGTTTCACGGTGCGGTAGTTCGTCGTTTCGACGCGGCCCGTTCGCGTCAGGGCGAAGACGAAAAGTTCCTGCTTGCCGTCGGCGTTGAGCATCCCGAGCCGGATCGGCAGCATGAAACGCGGCGAGTCGAACGCCATCTGCAGCGGACGCAGATATTTGAGACCGGTCTTCGACTGCTCCTTCAGATTGACCCTGGCGACGAAAAACTTGACGCCCTGCCTTATATAGCTGCCGAGCGTTTCTTCGGCGCCACGGGGAAGTTTGTAGCCGTTCTGTTTCAGCCAGGTTGCAAGGCCGCCGGATTCCTTCGCCGACAGGATCTGGATGTCGTACTCGCCGACGGTGTATTCGGCCTCGACCGTCACGCCCAGCGCGTCGTCGCCGCGTCGTTCGCTCACGGCGCCCTCCGCCATCGCCATCGGCGCGCTCGCCATCTTGTCGTAGTACCGGGTCTCGCACGGGTCTTCGTCGAAATATTCGACCAGCCTTGGCGCGGTGTAGGCGTCGAGATGATCGAGAATGGCGTTTTCGGTGACGTGAATCTGCCCCTCTTCGAGGACGACCGGCACCGGCACGACAATCGCGAATTCTTTCAACTCGCCCTGATAGTCATTCGAGATCGTCATCACAGTGCGCTCGCCGTCGCGCATGATCGCGACCCGCGACGCCTTGTTGAAAAGCTTGGTGTCGGCTTTCGCGACGTAAAAGCCGCAAAAGGCGACGGCGCTCCCCGTGGCTGTAACAAGGGCGACCGCGGAGGCGGCGGCGATCATCGCCTTCTTCAGGTTTCGTCGTTTCATCGTCTGCTCCCTCATTCCTGTTTTCATTCCGCCGGCGCGCGGCTTGGCGTCCGATTCGTCCATCGAATGAATGGCGCTGGCGCCCGGCCCCATTCATAGCCGCCCTTGCCGGCTCCGCCGATCAGGATGCGCATGATCGCCAGCATCACCGGCGCATAAAAAATCCCATCGCTGATGAAGAAATGAACCTGCATGACATAGGCGATCAGCGCCGCCGCGGCGACGAAGAGTGCGCGCAGCCTTGGATCCTCGGGCGTCGTTTTCGGGTCCGAGATCATGAAGAACGCAAAGAGAATGAGCGCTCCATGTGAAAGCCGGAGCGCGGGGATGGGGAGCGGATCCCCAAGATATAACGCGCGGCCGATCATCAGCGCGGCGTAAACGCCAACATAGACGACCGGCACGTCGAGCCGCGACGCGCGCCAGGTCGATAGCGCGCCAAGAGCGGCGATGAGCGCCGCAAGCCAGAGCGCGCTTCCCCATTCGCCAGTCGATGTCCACGCGGCGTCAGAGAAAAAGATCATCGCGACAATGCCGATATTGGCGGGATTGAAGATGTGGCGGTCATGCGCGCGGATCGCGAATTTCGACCCGATGGCGATGAAGGCCGCGACGACAAAGGGCCAGACATCGTTCGCCCGCAACAGCAGCGCCAGCGAAAGCCCGCTGATCGCGGCGCTCTTCCAGTCGAAACGGCCGGCGATCAGCGCGGCGCCAATCCATTGCGCGGCGAGCGCGGCGGCAATCGCCGCGGCGATCTGCGCCACCGTGACGCTGAACCCGAGCACGGCGAGACCGACGCCAAGAATCGCCGCCTGACCGCCGAGCTGGAACCAGCGCGCATCGCGGATTTGCGGAAACGGTGATGAAAACGACAGCATACCGACGCGAGCCTATCCCTCGGCGCAGCAAAGCCAAAGATCGCGGCGGAATCGGGGCGGGCGCCTGATCGTTTGAAGGCGGGGCTTTCTGAAAGTCTCAAACCGTCCCGTAGATCCGGTCGCCGGCGTCGCCGAGGCCGGGGAGGATGTAGCCGATCGCGTTCAGCTGGCGGTCGACGGCGGCGGTGAATATCGAAACGTCCGGGTGCGCTGCTTCGACCGCTTTGACGCCTTCGGGCGCGGCGAGAAGGCACATGAATTTCAGCCGCGCGGCGCCGGCCTCCTTCAGCCGCGACAATGCCGCGATCGCGGAGTTTCCGGTCGCGAGCATCGGATCGACGACAATCACCTCGCGCTCGCCGATCGCCTCGGGAAGCTTCAGATAGTATTGAACGCATTGAAGCGTCGCGTGGTCGCGATAGAGCCCGATATGGCCGACCCGCGCTTCGGGGACGAGATCGAGCATTCCTTCAAGGAGGCCGTTGCCGGCGCGCAGGATCGACACGAAACAGAGGCGCCGGCCTTCGAGCCAGGGAAACGATCCGCGCTCAAGCGGCGTCTCGATCTCGCGCGCGCCGAGGTCGAGATCTTTTGTCACCTCATAGGCGAGCAGGAACGAAATCTCGCGTAACGTCTGGCGGAACAGAGCGTTGGTCGTTGTCTTCTCGCGCATGAGCGTGAGCTTGTGCTGGACGAGCGGGTGGGAAACGACAGTGAGCATCAGGTATCAGGGATCAGGGATCAGTGACGAGACCAATAGCGCCTTTTTCTGATCCCTGATACCTGATCCCTGATGACTGATCGCTGGGATATCCGTTTCGCCGAGCTTGCCTTCATGGAGGCGAAGAATAGCGCCGACGCTGGCGGGCTGCCGATCGGCTCGGTCCTCGCGCAGGGCGAGCGGCTGATTGCGTCCGGGCATAACCAGCGGGTGCAGCTTGGCGACCCGATCGCGCATGGCGAAATGGATTGCCTCCGGAAAGCCGGCCGCCAGAAGACCTACGCCGGGATGACGCTCTACACGTCGCTCTCGCCCTGCATGATGTGTGCAGGGACGATCGTGCAGTTCAAAATTCCCCGCGTCGTCATCAACGACACGGAAAATTTCGGCGGCAATGAGCAATGGCTCGCCTCGCGCGGCGTCGAAATTGTCGATCTCGCGCATCCCGATTCAATCGCGCTGATGCGCCGCTTCATCGCGGAGCATCCGGATTTGTGGAATGAGGATATCGGGCGGGAATAGATAGGGAATAAAGTTAACGAACCGCTTTCCCTATTCCCCATTCCCCATTCCCCTTTCCCCATTCCCCATCTCCCTTCATTGACATTTAACCCGGACGCCTCCATATGCGCGTCAACGTCTGTGGTCTGAACGACTGCATGATGAGGGCGGCGTGAAGCGCTGCGGGGAAAAATCCCGACTTTGAGCCCTCGTCTTCAGACCCAAAATCCCCCTACGCCCTGAGTCACGCGGGTCGTTTTCACCCGAGCCGTTTGGCCGGAAAACGCGCACGTCGCGTCCGGCCAGCGCCGCTCAACCCATTGGAACTATTGTTTTGACCGAATTTATCAACTTGAACCTCGCCGAGCCGATCGCGAAAGCCGTCGCCGCGGAAGGGTATAAAACCCCGACCCCGATCCAGGCCCAGGCGATCCCGCCGGTCCTGGAAGGCCGCGACCTCCTCGGCATCGCGCAGACCGGGACCGGCAAGACGGCGGCGTTCGCGCTGCCGATCCTCGACCGGCTCGCGCGCAACCCCTCGCCCTTGAAGCCGAAATCGCCGCGCGTCCTTGTCCTCGCGCCGACGCGCGAGCTTGCCTCGCAGATCGCGGCGTCGTTCTTCGCCTATGGCCGCTTCATCCGCGTCACCGTCGCGACCGTCTTCGGCGGCATGCCGATCAATCGCCAGATCCGCGAGCTGCATCGCGGCGTCGATGTTCTCGTCGCAACGCCCGGCCGCCTGATCGATCTGATCGACCGCCGGGCGGTCCTTTTGAACCAGGTTGAAGTCGCCGTCCTCGACGAGGCGGACCAGATGCTCGACCTCGGCTTCATGCCGGCGCTGCGGACGATCATGCCGCTGATGCCGAAATCGCGGCAGACATTGCTGTTTTCGGCGACGATGCCGAAAGCGATCGCGGCGCTCGCCGAGCAATATCAGACGCGGCCCGTCCGCGTCGCCGTCGCGCCGGTCGCAACGACCGTCGAGCGCGTCGAACAGCGCGCAACGTTTGTGCGGCAGGCCGACAAGCAGGCGCTGCTCACCCTGAAGCTCAAGGACACAGCAGTCAGCCGCGCGCTCGTCTTCACGCGAACCAAGCACGGCGCCGACAAGGTTGTCCGCAATCTTGAACATGCGGGCGTACGGGCCGCGGCGATCCATGGCAACAAAAGCCAGCCGCAGCGCGAAAAGGCGCTCGAAGCGTTTCGGCAGGGGCGCACCCGCGTCCTCGTCGCCACCGACATCGCCGCCCGCGGCCTCGACATCGACGCGGTCAGCCACGTCATCAATTACGAGATCCCGAACGTCCCGGAGCAATACGTCCACCGCATCGGCCGCACCGCGAGAGCCGGCGCCGACGGCGTCGCCATCTCCTTCGTCTCGGACGACGAACGCCCGTTCATGCGCGATATCGAACGCCTGACCCGCCAGCGCATCACGCTCGAAGCCCTGCCGGAAGGCTTCGTCGTTCCGGCCGAGCCCCGCTCCGAGCAGCGACAAGCTCAAAAAGGCGACGTCCGTGGACGGAACAATAACGGCCCGCGCCATCACAACGGCAATGGCGGCCAACCCAAACGCAGCGGCCCCCCGCGCCGCCGCCGCTCGCGCGGCCCGCAAGGCCCACGCTCGGTC
Organism: Parvularculaceae bacterium; assembly: GCA_041744115.1. Classification (GTDB taxonomy): domain Bacteria; phylum Pseudomonadota; class Alphaproteobacteria; order Caulobacterales; family Parvularculaceae; genus Amphiplicatus. The sequence continues at coordinate 5,728 of JBGTLL010000042.1, forward strand.
GCCGCGGCTTAAGCAGACCCCTCACCCAAAACTGTGAAGAACGGTTTTCGCCTCTCCCAAGGGAGAGGCGAAGAAGGAGCCCGCCTCTCCCTTGGGAGAGGCCAGCGAGCGAAGCGAGCGGGTGAGGGTCTCACCCCCCATGAAAAAAATCATAGATCCGCTGCGCCAGCGCCGGGGAGACGCCGTCGACGGCCGTTAAATCCTCCTTCTTCGCGCGTGCGATTTCCCTCGCCGAGCCGAAGTGATTCAAGAGCGCCCGCTTCTTCGCGGCGCCGATTCCCGGGATGTCATCCACCGGATTGGCGCCGAGGGCTTTTTTTCGTTTGGCGCGGTGGGCGCCGATGGCGAAGCGGTGGGCTTCGTCTCGTAATCGCTGAATCAAAAATAGCGCGGGGTCGCGCGGGGCCAGCAGAAACGGTTCGCGGCCCGGCGTCACGATCTGTTCGCCGACGGCGCCCATGGTGCGGTCGATGCGCTTTTCGCCGGCCTCGTTTTCGCGGCGCGGCTTGGCGACGCCGATGACCGCAATGCCTTCAGCCTGCGGATCAAGACCCAATTCCTCGAAGACGCCGAGCGCCGCCGAAAGCTGGCCCTTGCCGCCGTCGATGATGACGAGGTCCGGCCTTGTTTCCTCGTCATCCTCTTTCATCATCCGTGAGAAGCGCCGCGTCAGGACTTCGCGCATCATCGCGTAATCGTCGCCGGGCGTGAGGTCCGTCGATTTGATGTTGTATTTTCGATAGTGTTTTTTCTCGAAGCCCTCCGGCCCGGCGACGATCATCGCCCCGACGGCGTTCGCGCCGGAAATATGCGAGTTGTCGTAGACCTCGATCCGGCGCGGCGGGCGTTCAAGCGACAGCGCCTCGACGAGGCGCGCCAGCGACTTCTGCTGGCTCGCGCTTTCCGCCATCCGCCGCGACAGCGCCTCGCGCGCGTTCATCTGCGCCTGATCCATGATCCCGCGCTTTTCCCCGCGCTGCGGCGTCAGCAAGGTCACCTTGCGCCCGGCGCGCAACGTCAGCGCTTCGGCGAGGAGGTCCGCCTGCTCCGGCGTCTGGCTCGTCAGGATACAGGCCGGCGGTTCGCGGCTGTCATAAAATTGCGCCATCAGGGCGGCGAGGATCGCCGGCGTTTCCTCCTCGCGGTCGTGCTTTGGAAAGAACGCGTGATTGCCCCAGTTTTGACCGGCGCGGAAAAAGAAGACCTGAACGCAAGTCTGGCCGCCCTCGGCGTGGATCGCGAAAACATCGGCTTCTTTGAGGCCCTCGGCGTTGATGTCCTGCGACCCCTGCACATAAGTCAGCGCGCGGATGCGGTCGCGCAGCCGCGCGGCGCGTTCAAAATCGAGCGCGCCGGCGGCGGCTTCCATGTCTTTCGACAGCTGCTGCTGAACAGCGCGTGAATCGCCGTCGAGAAATGTTTTCGCCGCGGCGACCAGCCCCGCGTAATCGGCTGACGCGATCAGTCCGACACACGGCGCCGAGCAGCGCTTGATCTGGTGGAGGAGGCAGGGGCGGGTGCGGTTTTCAAAGACGCTGTCGGTGCACGAGCGCAGCAGGAACGCTTTCTGCAAGGTATTCAGCGTGCGGTTCACGGCGCCCGCCGAGGCGAACGGGCCGTAATAGGCGCCCTTGCGCTTCCTCGCGCCGCGATGCTTCACGATCTGCGGCGCTTCGTGGTCTTCGGCGATCAGGATAAACGGAAACGACTTGTCGTCCCGGAGGATGACATTGTAGCGGGGTTTCAACTGCTTGATGAGATTGGCTTCGAGCAGCAGCGCTTCGGTCTCGGTCGCGGTGACGACGAATTCCATCGCCCGGGTTTCGGCGATCATCCGCATGATCCGGTTCGAATGGCCGCCGGATTTGGCGTAGGACGCAACCCGCGCCTTCAGCCGCCGCGCCTTGCCGACATAGAGGACGTCGCCTGCCTCGTTCATCATCCGATAGACGCCAGGCCTTGCAGGCAGGCGCGAGACTTCGTCGGCGATCAGGGCCCCGCCGTGAAGATGGTGAATATCAGCCTGGCTTTCTTCGGACATTCGCTGGACGGCGGCTAACGCTTCGTTATCATCGGTGACCATACCGTCGTCGGGGGTATATCGGGGCAGGTTGCGGGTCAAACATGGACCACCGGGACAATTTCAAGGGCGCGCTCGGCGCGTTCATCCTCTTTGGCGCGGTGGTTTCCGCCGGCGCTTTCGCCGCTTACGCCGCGGTCGAGGACTATGCGCGGGCGCGGGCGAGCATGGCCTGGCCGGCCGTCGAAGGCGTCGTCCTCAGCCATGACGCGGACGCCGGAACTGTCCGCTATGCGTGGTTCGCGGACGGCGCGTCGCACACCGGCGAGCGCGTCCGCTTCTGGACGGGCGCCCTTCATCGATCGGGCGAGATCTACGAGCCGGGAAAACCGGTCGCGGTGCATGTCGCGCCGGACGACAGCGCGCTCGCCGTGATCGAACCCGGCGGATCGTCGGTCATCTTCCTGATCGTCCTCGGCTTTGCCGCGCTCCTCGTCTTCATCGGCCTTGCCGGGATCATCCGCCTCGCCATGCTCGTCGATGGACTGGTCCCCGCGCCGCGCGAACGCGATTACGACCTGGCGCCGGCGGAGTAGGCGCAGCAGCGTTGACCCTCACCCGCTCGCAAGTGCTCGCTGGCCTCTCCCAAGGGAGAGGCGAAGAGCGCTTGCTTGTCCCTTGGGAGAGGCCAAAACCGTTCGTTACGTCAGGGTGAGGGTTCTTCCTAAGCGTTGCCGGCGGTCTCGAACAGCGACGCCTCGAGCGCCTCTTCCGGCGACTTGCCGCCCCAGATCAGAAAGTTGAACGCCGGAAGGAAACGGTCGATCGCTTCGCGGGCGCCGCGGATCAGACATTCCGCCTGTCCGCGATCGAGTGCGCCGTTCGCGGGCAGCACGGCCGCATTGCGGAAGACGATCGAATTGTCATCCGACCACAGATCGAAATGCCCGATCCACAGCCGCTCATTCACCATGGCGACGAGGCGCGCGACATCGGCGAGGCGCGCCTTCGGCGCCTTGAGGTCGAGCGGGGCCCCCATCTGCAGGGTCGAAAGCTCGGGCCGCCAGGTGAACCAGAAACCGGCGTCGCGCCACATGCCGGGAATCGCCAGATGCAATTCATCGGCGTCGACACGCTCGACACTGAGCGCGAGGTCGTCGGCGACGGATTCAAGGGCTTCGAGCGGATCGATCTGCGGCTTCGGCGTTTTCAGGAGTTCAATCGACATGGAGCGTCCAATAGTGACTGCACACCGCCAATAGCGGTGCGAGTCGAAAGCAGCCGCAATGATTCGATCCTGTGGAGATCTAGCTGGTTTTGCCCATGAGGGCGGTGAGCTTCGCCTCCAGCACGGAGACCCGCGCCGTCAGCCGCTCATTATCGACCCTTGCCGCCGCGGCCAGATCCCGCACCGCTTCGAATTCTTCGCGAGCGACGAGGTCCATATCGGTAAGCAGCCGCTGCAGCTGCCCGCGGGCGACCGTCTCCGCCTCGCGCCGGACGCCATCGACGGCGCCGGCCGCCTCCGACATCAGCTTGGCGATCTCATCGAAGATGGGGCTCTCGGTCTGCATGGCGCGCTCCTTTCAAGCGTAAATAGGAGCTTTTCACCGCAAAGGCGACAGCAGCGAAAAACCGCGCTAGAGCATGACGGAACGACGGCCTTCGCCCTTCGTGACGCCCTTTTGCTTCATCCCGAGGAGGCGCGCAGCGCCGTCACGAAGGACGAAGCAAAAGGGCTCCTCAGGGTGAAGGCCTTTTCCAATTTGCGCAAAGAACCCGGATTCCGATGACCATACCCTACCCCGCTATCGACCCTGTCGCGATCCATCTGGGGCCGCTGCCGATCCGCTGGTACTCCCTCGCCTATATCGCGGGGATCGCCGCCGGCTGGTGGTATGCGCTGACCCTCGTCAAGAAACCCGGATTGTGGCCGGGCGCCGGCGCGCCGGTGAGCAAGCTCCAGCTCGATGACGTGATCTTCTGGGTGGCGATCGGCGTCATGGCCGGCGGCCGGCTCGGCTATGTTTTCTTTTACGAGCCTTCGCTCCTGATCGGCGCGTGGGAGCCCCTCGGCGCCAATATGGGCGACGGCATTCTGAAAACGCTCATCGGCTGGATTCCGATCCCGCCCGCGCTGATGCTCTGGCGCGGCGGGATGTCGTTTCATGGCGGACTGATCGGGGTGACGCTGGCGGGCCTCTGGTACGCGCGCCGCTACAAGGTGAACGCGCTGTCGCTCGGCGATCTCTTCGCCTGCGCGGCGCCGATCGGTCTTTTCTTCGGGCGCATCGCCAATTTCATCAATGGCGAGCTTTACGGGCGCCCGTGGAATGGTCCGTGGGCGATGGTTTTCCCGGACGATCCTGTCGGCGTGCCGCGCCACCCGAGCCAGCTTTACGAAGCGGCGCTCGAAGGTGTCGCGCTGTTTGCGATCATCGCGATTTTAACGCGCGGCTTTGCCCTATTGAAAAAACCGGGAGCGGCGATGGGAGTATTCCTTGCCGGCTATGCGCTGTCGCGGATCATTGTCGAGAATTTCCGCGAACCTGACGCCTTCCTCCCGGACTTCCCGCTTGGCCTGACCATGGGGATGATGCTTTCGGCGCCGATGTTTGCGCTTGGCGCGTGGCTGGTGTGGCGGGCTTATAGAAAGCCCGCGCCGAAGGCGGTCGAGGCGTCATGAACGACGGCGCTTCCGCCCGCGAGATCTCGCCGCTCGAAGAACGCCTGATCGCCCTCATCCAATCGCACGGCGCGATCACCGTCGCCGACTATATGGAGGATGCGCTCCTCCACCCGCATGACGGCTATTACACCTCGCAGGCGCCGATCGGCGCCGAGGGCGATTTCACGACCGCGCCGGAAATCAGCCAGATCTTCGGCGAATTGATCGGACTCTGGCTCGTCCAGTGCTGGACCGACATCGGATCGCCGAAATCGTTCAATCTCGTTGAACTGGGGCCGGGGCGCGGCGTTCTCATGCAGGATATTCTGCGCGCGGCCAAACTCCGCCCCGATTTCCTCGACGCCGCCCATGTCTGGCTGGTCGAGACCAGCGGCCGGCTCCGCCATGAACAGCAGCGGCGCCTGCGCGGCGCGGGCATTGCAACGGACTGGGCGGACGCTTTTTCCGAAATCCCGCCGGCGCCGACGCTGATCGTCGCCAACGAGTTTTTCGATTGCCTGCCGATCCGTCAATTCGTCCGTACAGAAACCGGCTGGCGCGAGCGCCTTGTCGGCGTCGATGCGTCCGCCGCCGAACTCGCCTTCACGCTGTCCGGAACGCCGCCGTTGCCGAGGCTCGCCCTTCCCGACAAGGACCTCGCGGCGCCCGGCGACATCTTCGAATTCAGCGAAGCGGCGGAAGCGATGGCGGATGAAATCGCCCGCGCGCTGGTCCGCGATGGCGGGCGGGCGCTGACCGTCGACTACGGGCATCTCGGTTGCGGCTTCGGCGACACCCTGCAGGCGGTGCGCCAGCACGCCTTCTGGCCGGTGTTGTCGGCGCCCGGCAAAGCGGACATCACCGCGCATGTCAATTTCGAGCGTATCGCCGGCGCCGCCTTCGCCGCGGGCGCGGCGGCGCACGGGCCCGTCTCGCAAGGCGCGTTTCTGGAACAGCTCGGGCTACCGGTTCGCCTCGAACGATTGAGCGCCGGCAAATCCGCCGAGGAAATCGCCGTCCTCTTCAGCGGCGCGCACCGGATTTCAGCGCCGTCGCAAATGGGCGAACTGTTCAAGGCTATGTGCCTCTCTTCACCGGGGCTAGCCGAACCCGCCGGATTTCGCCGATGACGCCGCCGCATCTCAAATCGTCCCTTCTCGATCGCGACGGCGTGCGCCATGGATTCTTCAGCCGCGCCGGCGGCGTTTCGACCGGCATGTTCCGGTCACTCAACACCGGTCCTGGATCAGCCGACGCGCCGTCAAATGTCGCGGAGAACCGCCGGCGCTGCCAAGAAGCGCTCGGCGTCGATCATCTGCTGACGCTGTATCAGGTTCATTCCGCCGACGCCGTCATCGTCACCGAGCCGTGGCCTGGCGCAGGACCCAAAGCGGACGGGATGGCGACGAAGCTCAGAGGTGTCGCGGTTGGCGTTCTCGCCGCCGACTGCATGCCGTTTTTGTTTGTCGACAGGCAGGCGGAAGTCATCGGCGCCGCCCATGCCGGCTGGCGCGGGGCGCTCGCCGGCATTCTTCAATCGACGATCGGCGCGATGATCGCCATCGGCGCGCGCGCGGACAGGATCGCCGCCGCCGTCGGTCCGTCCCTGCGCCAGCCGGATTTCGAAGTCGGCCTCGACGTGCGCGATGCGTTCACGATAAAATATCCGGACGCGGAGCAATTCTTCGCCGCCGGCGCTTCGCCGGAAAAACGGCAGTTCGATCTGATCGGCTTTGGCCGCTCCCGCCTCGCCGCCGCCGGCGTCGAACGCCTCGACGATCCGGGCGTCTGCACATTGGCGCAAAGCGGCCGCTATTTCAGCTATCGCGCGGGCCGGCGCGCCGGCGAGGCCGATTACGGCCGCAACCTCTCGGCGATCGCCCTTTCGCGTGGCTGAGGGGCTTGATCGGGCGCCAGGAAACCGTCACAACCCGCGCGGGGCAGACCAAGGCCGACCGCATGAAGCTGATTTCGGGCAATTCAAACCGCCGTCTCAGCGAGAATATTTCGAGACGCCTGTCGACCGCGCTCGCCGAAGCCGACATCCGCACTTTCAAGGACGGCGAGGTCTTCGTCGAAATCAAGGAAAACGTCCGCGGCGAGGATGTTTTCGTCATCCAGTCGACGTCGAACCCGGCCAACGGCAATCTGATGGAGCTCTTGATCACGATCGACGCGCTGACGCGCGCGTCGGCAAGCCGGATCACCGCCGTCATCCCCTATTTCGGCTACGCGCGGCAGGACCGCAAGGCCGGCCCGAGGACGCCGATCTCGGCAAAGCTCGTCGCCAACCTCATCACGACCGCCGGCGCCGACCGCGTGCTGACCGTCGATCTTCACGCGGGACAGATTCAGGGGTTCTTCGATATCCCGACCGACAATCTCTATGCGGTCAAAGTCTTCGAGCAGAAAATTCGCGCCGTCCACAATGGCGATATCGATGAGGTGACGGTTGTCTCGCCGGATGTCGGCGGCGTCGTGCGCGCGCGCTCGCTGTCAAAGCGCCTCGACAACAGCCCGCTGGCGATTGTCGACAAGCGGCGCGAGCACGCCGGCGTCTCTGAAGTCATGCACATCATCGGCGACGTGAAGGACCGGCACTGCGTTCTGTTCGACGACATCGTCGATTCGGGCGGCACGCTCTGCAACGCCGCGCAGGCGATCATGGAGAAGGGCGCGAAAAGCGTTTCCGCCTATGTGACGCACGGCGTTCTGTCGGACGGCGCGGCGGCGCGCATCGCCAAAGCCAAAGAACTGACAAGGCTGGTCACGTCCGACTCGATCCAGTCGACGCCCGAAGTCGACGCCTGCAAGAAAATCGAAAAGGTCGAGATCGGCGGCCTCCTCGCCGAAGCGATCCGCCGCATCGCCAACGAGGAATCGGTGTCGAGTCTGTTTGATTAGGGCAGCCGGTGTAAAATTCGCATCGCGCCCCCTTCGAGACGCGCGCCAGGATGCGGCAAATTCCGGCAGCGTCATTCCGGGGCCGCCTCTTGGCGGAGCCCGGAATCCATCGCGCAACACGGGATTGGTTGAGAAATGGACCCCGGGTTCCGCGTGAAAGACACGCGGAACCCGGGGTGGCGGCGGGCTTTTTTGGACCGTGTTTGCGAGAAAACTTTTCGGTCAGGTCCTCAGGATGCGGATGGTATTTGTTTCAACAAAAAAACGTCCTCATCCTGGGGAGCCGCGTTCTTCACGCGGCGTCTCGAACGATGGCCGCGAGGATCGCTGTTGCAAATAACTCGGCCGGCGTTCAGCCCCCCGGCGGTTTCGCGAGCGCGTCAAGGCATGAACAGCCGCCGAGGCTGAGGACGCCTCTGGCGTCGAGATATTCCTCGATCGCTTCGGCGATCAAATCCTGCGAGGAAAGGTCAAGGTCCGCCGCGCCGAGGGAAAGGCGCATGAATTCGCGGGCGGTGAGCTGAACGGTGACGCCGGCGCGAACGGGCGCCGCCGCGAGCTCGGCGACCGCCGGGACGCTTCCGCCCGCC
>JBGTLL010000043.1:0-4787 GCA_041744115.1 Parvularculaceae bacterium
GATCTCCGAGGCGCTGCGCGTCAGCGATCCGCGCCACATCGCGCATACGGGCGCCGCGACGCCCGCGCCGCGCCCCCATCTTGCGCCGGACGGCGAGGCTTCGCTCAACGGCAATGAAGTCTCGGTCGAAACGCAGATGATGAAGCTTTCCGAAACGCGGATGGATTATCAGCTTGCCTCGACCGTCTATCGCAAGGGGATCGAGCTGATCCGCCTTGCCGCGCGCGGCGGGCGGTAGGGCATAGGTCATGGATGATTTGAATACAGCGCTATCGGTGTCCGCGTCCGGAATGCGCGCGCAGGCTGGGCGTATACGGATCGTCGCCGAAAATCTCGCCAACGCCAATTCAACGGCGCCGGCGCCGGGGCTTGACCCCTATCGCCGGCAGGTGCCGGTGTTTTCGAGCTATCTCGATCGCGGCTCCGACGCCAACTTGGTCAGGATGGCGCGCGTCGAACTTGACCCTTCGGCGTTCACGCTGCGCTTCGATCCGAGCCATCCGGCGGCCGATCAGGAAGGCTATGTCCAGCTGCCGAATGTCAATCCGCTGATCGAGATGATGGATCTCCGGGAAGCGCAGCGCAGTTACGAAGCCAATCTCGGCGCGCTCGACCAGGTGCGCTCGATGGCGGCGGCGACGTTGAGAATACTGGAGTAAGCGATGTCAATCGACGCAATCCACGCCGCCAAGGCCTACGCGCAGGCCGCCCGCACGGCGGTCGCCGCCGAGACGGGAGGTGCAAATTTCGCCGATCTCGTGAAAAACGCGATCGCCGATACCGCGACCTCGCTTAAAGCCGGCGAGACCGCGGCGGCGCAAGTCGCCGCGGGCGAGGCGAGCCTTGTCGATGTCGTCACCGCGATCTCGGCCGCCGAAGTCAGCCTTGAAACGGCGCTGGCGGTCCGAAACCGCGTCATCGAGGCCTATCAGGAAATCATGCGGATGCCGATCTGACGCTGGCGCGTCATTCTGACCGCCTGATCTTCCACGCAATCGCGCTCAACAGCGCCGCCAGGGCGAGACCGACGACAAAGGAAATCGCCTGATCAATCACGCCAAGGCTGACGGTCGCGGACCAGCCGGCGGCGCTGAGCGTGAACGAAGCGTTGGGCAGCGCGGACGGCAAGGCGCCGCCGATCAGCGCGGTTACGGCCCCGCCTGCGAAAATATCGCTGAGTCGCTTTCGCCGTAAAATCAAGGTCAGCGCGACGACGAGGCCGGCTGCGAGACCGAAAGCGACGGTGACGCTCGCGATCCCGCCGACGCCTGCGCCAAACCGCAGCAGAACGAATAGAATAATCAATGTCAGGAGGAACAGAATGATCAGCCAGGGCAGCGCATAGAGCGCCGTCACATCGACAATCCGCCCATTGCTGAAAACCGTCCTGGCGTCGATCCGGTCGGCTTGCGCCTCTGCCTTCGGCGCCGGGATGTTTCTGCCTTCGCCGAGTTTGGGCCCAAAGCGCCTCGCCAACATTTGCCGAAGGTTTTCGGCCGGGCGCGCTTCTTTCATCGCGGCGCCTAGCCGGCGGCTTGGGCCGCTTGGGCGTAGGAACGCGTCCGCGCCTTCTCAAGCGCGGGCATGACCAGTTCGCGATAGGTCGAGCCGTCATCCGCAATCGAAGCCAGCTTGCGGCCCGCCTTCACCTGGGTGATCGCCCAGTCGAGCAGGGTCAGCGCATTGTCGAAGAGCTCGCCGTTGCTGCCGGCGCCAATCACGGCTTTCATCTGATCGATATGTCCGACCTCTTCGGCCGGCACATCGAACTGGTATCTCTTGGTTTCAGGAATACGCATCGCAACGCTCGCTTTCATTTCGGTCCTTGCGGCTGATTGGGAGGCTGATTGGCGCCATCCTTTATGTCAAATCGCGGCTCGACGATTTCGTCCGGCTCCTGACGCGCGTCGCCGAACGGACGGTCTTGCTTTTCGTGCCGCCGCCAACGGTCAAAACGGCTCGCGCGCCCGCCCTTTTTCCCCATCAGGGGCCGCCAGAGTTCATAAATAGAGCTTTACGAGGTTATTGTCAACAGCGAGGGAGGGCATCGCGAGATGTATACGAGTAATTTCCAAGGGCCACTCACCTTCAGGTTGATGACCCCGATGCTCGCATACCCCTCCCGGCTTGGGCAAGCGTCAGGGAGAAATCAAAGCGCCGCCGCGCGATTTTCCGGACACCTTTGACCGTCCCTTAACCAAACGCCCGGCAAAATCTGCCGGGTTCGAACGAGGCATGTCGATGACGGCGGCGGAACTGCTTGATCTCGCGCGCGAGGGATTTTGGGTGACGCTTCTGGTCGCCGGACCGGCGATGATCGCCGGCCTTGTCGTCGGTCTTGCGATCGCGCTCGTCCAGGCGCTGACGCAGGTGCAGGAAATGACGCTCGTCTTTGTGCCGAGGATCATCGTCATGTTTCTTGTGATCGCTGTCACCCTGCCGTTCATGGGGGCGACGCTCGGGCGGTTTTCAACCAGGATCTTCGCGGTGATCGCCGGCGGCGAATTGCCGTGACAGGACCGGCGCAACGCGTGCGGACCTTCACCTCTCCCTCGGGAGAGGTCGAAAATCCGCCTTCGGATTTTCGGGTGAGGGGACCGCGCTCTCGATGTGAGGGCCGACCCCGCACCCGCTCGCGCGAAGAGCGCTCGCTGGCCTCTCCCGAGGGAGCGGCGGGCGCTTCGCCGCATCGTCAGCCATGACCAACTTCTATTCCTCCACGGAGCTTCTGGCGGCGCTCCCGGTCGATGCCGTGGTCGCCTTCGCGGTATTCGCGCGGGTCGGCGCGATGATGATGACGGCGCCGGCATTCGGCGATTTCACGTTAAGCCCTAAAATCCGCCTTGCCGTGGCGCTCGCCGTCGCCGCGGCGCTCGTTCCCGCCGCAACGCCGGCATTTCCGGACGGCGCCGGCGAGGGCGGCGCGCTGGCGCTTTTCGCGCTCATCATCGGCGAAGTGGTCATCGGCCTTTTTCTCGGCCTTGTCGCCAGGATCTTCGCCGCCGCGCTCAACGTCGCCGGCCAGGTCATCGCCTTGCAGATGGGCCTCTCGCTCGCGCAGATCTTCGATCCGAGCCAGGAGATTCAGGGCGCTATCGTCGGCGGCTTTCTCGCCGTGCTCGGCACGACGATGATTTTCGCGACCGATCTTCATCATCTGCTGCTGGCGGCGCTCGGCGATTCCTACCTTCTGTTTGCGCCCGGCGGCGCGATCGACGCCGGCGCGATGGCCGGGACGATGATCGGGACGCTTTCCGCCGCCTTCTCGCTCGGCGTGCGGCTTGCGGCGCCGTTCATCGTGTTCGGCCTCGTTTTTTACGCCGGCGCCGGCGTTCTCAACCGGCTGATGCCGCAGGCGCAGGTCTTCTTCATGCTGATACCGGCGAACCTCATTCTCGGACTGATGCTCCTGATGCTGACGACCGGCCTGATAATGACGGTGTTTCTGGGCGCGTTCGAAGCGCACATGGCGCAATTCCTGGGGTGACGCGATGGCGGACGCGCCGGACCAGCATCAGCGCACCGAAGAACCGACGCCCAAACGGCTCGAAGACGCGCGCAAGAAAGGCGACGCGCCAAGAAGCCAGGAGATCGTCGCGATGACGATGATCGCCGCCGCCGGGCTTTGCCTGTCGCTGCTGATGGGACCGGCTGCGACGTCGCTGACGGAAGCGGGCGCGGCTTTTCTCGACCGCCCCCACGAATTTGCGGCGGACGCGGTAAGCCTCAATCGCCTGTTCGTTGTTGTTTCGCTGAAAGCGGGCGCGGCGCTCGCCGGCGCTGGTATGCTTTTCGTCGCCGCCGCGCTCGCGGCGAATTTCGGGCAGGCGCTGCCGGTTTTCTCGCCCGACCGGCTGAAACCATCGCTGAAACGGCTCTCCCCGGCCGAGGGCCTTAAGCGCCTGTTCGGACCGACGGCGATCGTCAACTTTGCCAAGGGCGTCGGCAAAATCGGGCTCGTCGGCGCCATTCTCGCTTTCGCCTTGTGGCCGGACCGCGATCGCCTGATGGGCCTTCCGTATGCGGATGAGCGCGCCATTCTGAAGGTTGCGGCGGAGGAGGTCGCAAAGCTTGTCGCCATCGCTGTCGCGGCGATGACGGTGATCGCGGCGCTCGATTACGCCTTCGCGCGCCGCGAATGGCTGAAGCGCCTGCGGATGACCAGGGAGGAAGTCCGGCGCGAATTGAAGGAATCGGAAGGCGATCCGCAGATCAAGGGCCGCCAGCGCCAGCAGCGCGAAGCGCGCGCCCGCCGCCGCATGATGACGGCGGTCAAGGACGCAACCGTCCTCGTCATGAACCCGACCCATTACGCGGTGGCGCTGAAATACGATGCGGCGGCGAGCGGCGCCCCGCTCTGCGTCGCCAAGGGTCTCGACGAACTGGCGCTCCGTCTCCGGGCGCGGGCGGATGAATGCGGCGTTCCGGTCATCGAGAACCCGCCGCTCGCACGGGTGCTCTACGCCGCTGTCGAGATCGAAGCGGAAATCCCGCTGGAGCATTACGAAGCCGTCGCCAGGGTGATCGGATTTGTCATGGGCAAGTCCCGGCGGCGGGTGAATTAGCCGGTGGTTGCGCGCCGGATTTAATCGCCGCGCCGTGTAGCGCGGCCCGCCGAGTCGCCCCATAGTCCGCGGTTTCTCAGAACCGGAGCGACCGCCTCCCGTGACCGCGACCCCCGCTTTCGCCGATAAAAACGACGCCCCCGCCAGCGAGGCGCCGCGCCCCCCTGGGGCCGACGCCATCGCCGCGATGATGGCGGCGGCGGAGGAGCGGGCCAGGGAGAC
>JBGTLL010000044.1:0-11540 GCA_041744115.1 Parvularculaceae bacterium
CGGCGCCGATCTCGGTCGCGCGCGGCTGGTACTGGCTGGCGCGCGCCGCCGAAGCAAAGGGCGAGGCGAACATCGCGCGGAGCCGCTACGCCAGGGCGGCCGAACATATTTATACATTTTACGGCCAGCTCGCGGCGGAGAAAATCGGCGGCGCGGCGCTCGAGCGGACCTTCGAGGAAACCCCGCCGGCGACGCCCGACGAGAAGGCCCGCTTTGGGTCGCGGCCCGCGGTTGCGGCGCTCCGTATGCTGACCGACATCCGCGACGACCGGGCGTTTCTGATTTTTGCTTTTCATATCGACGACGCGCTGGCCTCGCGCGGCGAATTCCGCGAGCTTGCCGATCTCGCCATGCGGATGAACGCGCCGCATGTCGCGGTGCGCGCCGGCAAGGTCGCCGTCCGGACCGGCTCGTTCGCGCCAGACATCGCCTATCCCGACATCGGCATACCAGGGTCGGCGACGCGCTACGCGCCAGCCGAAATCATTCTCGGTCTGTCGCGGCAGGAAAGCGAATTCAACCCGCGCGCCTATTCCAGCGCCGGCGCCCGCGGATTGATGCAGCTGATCCCGTCGACGGCGCAGGCGACCGCGCGCAAAGCGGGCCTTCCCTACAGTAAATCGGCGCTGCTCGACGACCCGCATTACAACATGACGATCGGCTCGGCGCATCTTTCGCACTTGATCGACCGTTTCAGCGGCTCCTATATCATGACGTTCGCCGCGTATAACGCGGGGCCCAATCGCGTCAGCCAATGGATCGAAGCCTATGGCGATCCGCGCGGGGCCGGCGTCGATCCCGTCGACTGGATCGAACAGATCCCGTTCGAGGAAACGCGCAACTATGTTCAGCGTGTTCTTGAAAACAGCCAGATCTATCGCAGCCGTCTCGGCAAGACGGCGATCGCCGGCGCCCTTTCGAGCGACATCGAGCGCGGCGGACCCGACAACCGGATCGCGACGATTTCTCCGGTCAGCGCGACAGGCGTCATTCCGGACGTGCAATCGCGGATCGCGGCGCTGGCGGAACCGATCCTCGTTCCGCTCGCTTCAGCGCCGGCGGCTTTATCGCACATTCGCCTGAAGCCGCCCCCGCCGAACGCCGCCGGCGCGAAGTCCGCCGCGCCATCAGCGAGAACGCCGGCGCGCGCCTTCCGCCCGCCGAGCTTTCGCCCGCGCAAGACGCTGAAGCCGGGCGGCGCCCATGACGACGCGGAGTCGGTCGCGCCGCCGCCTGTCGCGACTGAAAAAACATTGCCGGTCGCAAGAGAGACCGTGCTCGCGCCGCTGGTGATGGAACCGGTCGATGCTTCGGCGAGCGAGCAGAGTGAGACCGGACCCGCTGATGCCGATGAAGCTCTTGGTGCGGACGAAGACCCGCCCACGGGGCAGGCCGCCGCGACCGGCGGAGAATTCGCGCACGAAGCCGAAGACAAATGCCTCACCTATAGCGACTTCATCGCCGCGACCGCCGGGGAGGACGCCTCCGCCAACGACCTCAACGCCGGCGCGCTGGCGGAACTGAGAGGCGGCGGCGAGCCTTGCGATTGAGCGACGCTCCCCCCTTCGTCATGCTGACGAAAGTCAGCATCCAGAGCGGCAAGGGATTCGCTTGCCTCGCTGGACCCTGACTTTCGTCAGGGTGACGACGGTTCGTCAGGGTGACGACGGTTCGTCAGGGTGACGAGGGTTGGACGTCAGGATTTTCCGCGTGCCTCACTCACTCCCGATAAATCGCGACCTCTTTCCGCGCGCCCTGCTTCATCCCCCGGAACATGCCGGCGGAGTTGAAGTCCATGACGAAGTCGCCATTCGGGGCAAGGACGATGACGCCGCCGTCGCCGCCGCTTTTTTGCAGCCGGTTGTGAATGACGTCAGTCGTCGCCTCGGCGATCGACTTGCCGCCAAACTCGACCTGCGCGCAGATATCGCGCGCGATGGTGAGGCGCATGAAATATTCGCCCCAGCCGGTTCCCGAGACCGCGCAGGACTTGTTGTCGGCAAAGGTGCCGGCGCCGATGATCGGCGCGTCGCCGACGCGGCCATAGCGCTTCAGCGTCATGCCGCCAGTCGAGGTTCCGGCCGCGAGATTGCCGCTGGCGTCGAGCGCGACGGCGCCGACCGTCCCATATTTGAAATCGTGCGGCAGCGCGCTTTCCTCTTTCGCGGACGCTTTTTCCTTTTCCTTCTTCTGCGCGGCCTTGTAGGCGCGCCAGCGCGATTCGGTCCTGAACCAGGATGGCTTGACGATGACCAGTTGCTGTTCCTTCGCGAACTCTTCGGCGCCGTCGCCCGTCATCATCACATGCGGCGATTTTTCCATGATGGCGCGCGCAAGGCGGATCGGATTTTTAATGCGGGTGACACCGGCGACGGCGCCCGCGGCGACCGTCGCCCCATCCATGATCGACGCGTCGAGCTCGTTCTTGCCTTCGTAGGTAAAGACGGCGCCCTTGCCGGCGTTGAAGAGCGGCGAGTCTTCCATCAGGACGATCGCGGCCTCGACCGCGTCGACCGCCGATCCGCCGCGCTCAAGGACGGCGTAGCCGGCGTCGAGCGCCTCGGAGAGCTTCGCCTTGTAGGCTTCTTCCTCCGCGGGCGAATACGCGCCCTTTTCCATGGCGCCGGCGCCGCCGTGAATGACGATGGTGATCGGCGCCTTCGCCAGCGCGACCGACGAAAGCATCGAGAATGCGGCGGCGAGAAGAGTACGGAACATTGGAGCCTCCTCGCGCCAATGTGCGCAAGACCGCCGACGCAATCAAGCATCATTCCCGCTCTTGATCGAGCGCTTGACATTGATGTATATTACCATAATATACATCTCTGATGCTCGATTACGATCGGATAGAAGGCTTTCAGTGGGACGAGGGAAACTCGGGCAAGAACGATGATAAGCATGGCGTTAGCGACGGTGAGGCGGAGCAGGTTTTTTTTAATGAACCAATGGTTCTTGAAGACCCGAAACACAGCCTCAAGGAACCCCGATTTCATGCGCTCGGGTCGAGTAACGAAGGGCGGTTTCTGCAGGTCTCGTTCACGCTCCGAGGCGACACCAAACTGGTCAGAGTGATTTCCGCACGTCCAATGAACCGAAAGGAGCGCGCGCTTTATGCCAAGGAAACTTAAACCGATCCCCAATTTCCGGAGCGAAGAGGAAGAGCGCAAGTTTTGGCAAACTCATGACTCAACCGATTATCTGGATTGGAGCAAGGCGAAGCGCGTCCGGTTTCCCAACCTAAAACCGACCACGAAATCGATCTCCTTGCGACTTCCGGCCTATCTTCTCGATCAGATCAAGATCGAAGCGAACAAGCGCGATGTGCCGTATCAGTCGCTGATCAAGACGTGGCTCGCGGAAAAGGTCGATTAGCGAATCGGGGACTGGAATGCCGTTGGCTTGCCTTCGCCCCCCCTTTCGTCATGCTGACGCAAGTCAGCATCCAGAGCGGCAAGGGAATCGCCCGTGGCGCTGGGCCCTGACTTTCGTCAGGGTGACGAGGGTTGGATGTCAGGGTGACGAGGGTTCGTCGGGTTGGCGGGGATTGGAATGCGGCTGGCTTGCCGTCGCCCCCGTCGTCATGCTGACGAAAGTCAGCATCCAGAGCGGCAAGGGAATCGCCCGCGGCGCTGGACCCTGACTTTCGTCAGGGTGACGCTTACAAGCGCCCCGTGCGCGACCGGCGCCCTAAACCCCGGGCAACAGCATCTTCTGCGCGCGCCATTGTTCGACGATGCGCGAGATGAAATTCTTGTCATCGACATCGACCGACCAGCCGTCGGTGAAACTCGCGGTCAAACTTCGCGGCACCGCTTCGCGCGGCAAAGCGTCAAAGCGGATGCGCGTCGGCAGCGGGACGCCCTCGCCGACCGCGATCGCCTCGCCGAGGCCGAGCGAAGGCAGGCACGACAGGAGGCTGGTCGAGGCGTCGGGAACGGCGGCGCGCAAGGCGTCCTGATCGGCCTGGTTTGCAAGCCGCATCGCAAAGATCGTGTTGCACTGGGAAAGGATCGTCGCGTCCAGCTCGGTCGGCCGCTGCGAGGCGACCCACAGGGAGACGCCCACCTTCCGGCCTTCCTTGGCGATCCTGACCAGCGCTTTGCGCGTTGGCGCAAAGCCGGCGGTCTCTTTGGCCGGCGCGTAGCGGTGCGCGTCTTCAACGACGATCGCGATCGGCGCCGCGCCGTGGCTCCACAGGCCGAATTCGAAGGCGAGACGGGCGACGACGGAGACGATCACTTGCGCGACTTCAACCGGCAGCCCGCCAAGTTCAATGATCGAAATTGGCGCGCCCTCGACCGGAATGCGGAACAGCTGCCCCAAAAATTCCGACATCGTGTCCTGCACGGTCAGGCCGCCGAACATGAAGGCGTAGCGCGCGTCCTGGCTGATGCCGTGAAGGCGGCCGCGGAGGCGCTTGTACGGCCCCGTCGCGCGGGCGTTTTCAAGGCTCCCAAGCGTCTTGTCGATCAGCGTCAGGAGTTCCGAAATGCGATACGGAACCGGCGTGTCGACGGTGATCGTCGCCGCTTCGCCGCGCCGGTCGGTCATCAGGCGCGCGCCCGACGTTGCACTCGACAGGTTCATCTTCTTGGCGGTCGGGATGAGGTCGCCGAGAATTTCGATCTCTTCCGCGCAATTGGCGCGCCCCGGATAGAGAATTTCGACAAGCTCCTCGAAGGTCAGCATCCAGTACGGCAAGGTCAGGCTGTTGGCGTCGAAAACGACCGCGTCCTCGCCGAAACAGTGCGAATATTCATTGTGCGGATCGAGAATGACGATGTGTCCGTTGCGGTAGCGCTCAAGGACCGCCGACAGCATCAGGGTGATGGCGCAGGATTTCCCGGCGCCGGTGGTGCCGAGAATGGCGCAATGGCGGGAGAAAAGTTCGTTGACGGATACCGTCGCCGGGATTGCGACGTCCTGCTTGACGACCCCGATGCGGACCGACGCCGAGCCGTTGGCGGCGAAGAGGGCGGCCAGTTCCTCGCGCGCGGCAAGATGCACTTCGTCATGCAAGGTCGGATAGGTCGAAACGCCCCGGCGGAACCGCGCCGGCGTTTTCGGCGTCGGCTTGGTGAATTCGCCGATCAGCTCAAGCTCGACGATCCGCAGATCCTTGCCGCCTGAATCGAGCGACGGCGCCGGCACGCTCATCGCCGACACAAGACCAAGGGCGATGCAGGCGCCGGTGTCGATCGAAAGGATCGCGCCGAGCTGCGGGCGATGCACGCGGTCAAGGTCCGGGCGATCCTCGTCGAGCATGACGAGCGCGTGCGTTCCGTTGACGGAGACAACTTCGCCAAGCCGCTGCTTGCGCCTTGCGGCGGCGCGCAGCTTGTCGACGGCGGTCGGGTTTTCAGCGGCGGCTTGCGACATCGTTGTCTCCAGTTTATCCGGCGAGCCGCATCCGCGCGGCGTCAGCGGCAGGCTCGGCTTTCGGCGGCGGCAGGGCGATGCGGACGAGCGTTCCCTCGCCCGGTTTCGATTTGATCGAGAAGCGCCCGCCCTGCAATTCGACGAAGGTTTTGGCGATCGCAAGGCCGATGCCGGGCCCGGCAAACGACCGGTCGAGCCCGCGATGGGTTTCCTCGAAAGCGCGCAAGGCTTTCTCGACGGCTTCGGGGGCCATGCCCTCGCCGCGGTCCCTGACCGCGATTTCGGCCCAGCCGTCCTTGTCGGTCAGCGCACGGACGAGAACCCGCCCGCCCGGAGGCGAAAATTTGATCGCGGTGCGGATCACATGGTCGATCGCCTGGCCCATGCGGACATGATCGCCCCACCCTTCGACTGGCGGACCTTCGGATTTCAATTCAAGCGCGACTTTCGCGGCGGACGCCGCAACGCCTGCGCGCTTCACCGCCTCGGCGAGGGTCGTGGAAAGATCGACCGGCGCCGCATCGAGCGTCAGCTCGCCGCCGTCGAGCGCGGCCGCTTCAATCAGCGTGTCGATATGGGCAAGGAGCAGATCCGCCGACTGCAGAACATAGTCGGCATAGGCCTCCCGCTGCTCCGCCGAAACCTGATAAGTCGCGCTTTCCTTCAGCATCGTTGCAAAGCCGATGATGGCGTTCAGGGGGGTTCTGAGTTCGTGGTTCATGTTGGCGAAAAATTCAGCGCGCGCCCTGATCGACATTTCAGCTTCCGCGCGGGCGGCCCTGGCGTCGAGCGCGCAGCGGCGGACGGCCATCGCCTCCGCCATGCCGGAGGCGAACGCGGTCATCAGAGAATTCGTCTTTATTTCGCCCAACCCGCGCATCGGCCTGACGCTAAGAGGCAAGCGCTAATGCGCCGTTAAGCAAGCGGAAGGATCGGCGACCTGCAATCAGCAACCGGAATATGTGCACCAACGAACACTCACCCGTCATTCCCGCGAAAGCGGGAATCCATGGCGCCGGCGGTCTGGATTCCCGCTTTCGCGGGAATGACCGGCAAGGGGCGCCTCAACCTACAACGATCGCCGATTGCCGATTGCCGAACCGCGAATGTGCTTACCAAATCCTGAACGTGGGCCTGGCGCCTCGCTGGTCGCGCTCACGCGGCCTTGCCGATTCGGGCGCGCCATTTCTCGACCAGCGCCTTGACCTTTTCGAGCTTGATCGGCTTCGACATGTAGTCGTCCATGCCCGCGTCGAGGCATTTGCGCTGGTCTTCTTCCATGGCGTGCGCCGTCATCGCGATGATCGGCGTCCGCGGAAGTTTGCGCAAGGCTTCAAGGCGGCGG
This sequence comes from Parvularculaceae bacterium, assembly GCA_041744115.1. GTDB lineage: Bacteria > Pseudomonadota > Alphaproteobacteria > Caulobacterales > Parvularculaceae > Amphiplicatus. The sequence continues at coordinate 6,725 of JBGTLL010000044.1, forward strand.
ATTTCGCGCGTCGCCTGCATGCCGTCCATTTCCGGCATCGACACGTCCATGACCACGAAATCGGGGTTGAAGTCGAGGAATTTCTCGACCGCGATCCGCCCGTTCCCGGCAATCACGATTTCAAACTCCGCGGCGTTGAGCATTTTCGTGAACACCATCTGGTTGACGATGTTGTCTTCGGCGAGGAGGATTTTCGCGCGATCGGCCGGCGCGCGGGTGGCGGCGGTTATCTGATCCGATTCGAGTTTCTGGGCGGCGGCCGCGCGCATGTCGGCGATCCGTCCGCTGACGATGAGCTTGCAGATCTCCCGCTGCAGCTGAGCGGCGCGGATGGGTTTGGTCAGCCATGCGTCGATATAGTCGCCGACCATCGTCTCGACCGCCGTGCGCTCGCACACCGACGACAGCATGATGATCGGCACGGCGGCGTAATGATCGTCGTCGCGAATGCGGCGCGCCAGCTCTTCGCCGTCGATGCGCGGCATCTGGCAGTCGCTGATGATGATGTCGTAGCGGCTTTTCCGCCGGATCGGATCTTTAAGAAGATGCAGCGCCTCGTGGGCGGAAGCGGCGGCGTCGGCGACGATGCCCCAGGACTGCGTGAGTTCAAGCAGGATGCGCCGGTTCACTTCATTGTCGTCGACGATGAGAAGCCGGCGCCCCTCAAGATGGGCGACCTCGCGGTCGAGGACATTCGGCACCGACAGATCGATCGGCATTTCAACCGTGAACCAGAACGTCGAACCCCTGCCGAGTTCGCTCCGCGCGCCGATCTCGCCGCCCATCAGATTGACGATGCTTTTCGAAATCGCGAGACCGAGCCCCGTTCCTTCGTAGCGCCGCGTGGTCGAGGTGTCGGCCTGTTCGAATTTCTCGAACATCTTGTCGATCTTGTCCTGGGCGATGCCGATTCCGGTATCCTCGACGGAGAACCGCACCGCGACATTGCCGCCCTGAACATCGCCTTCGACCTCAATCAGGATCTGTCCGGATTCGGTGAATTTGATGGCGTTGCCGAGGAGGTTGGTGATCACCTGGCGCAGGCGCGGGCCGTCGCCGACAAAGCCGGCCGGCAGATTGGGATCATAGCGGATCAGGAGCTCCAGATCCTTTTCAAGGATGCGGGAGGAAACGAGGGCCCCGGTTTCTTCGACGACGTCGCGCAGATTGAACGGCGCCGGCCGCAGCGTGAATTTGCCCGCCTCGATCTTCGAGAAGTCGAGCACGTCGTTGATGATCGCGAGCAGGCCGTTGCCGGAGGACATGACGACCGACGCCAGCTCGTGCTGCTTGGCGTCAAGCGCGGTTTCCAGCAGCAATTCCGTCATCCCGAGAATGCCGTTCATCGGCGTCCGGATCTCATGGCTCATATTCGCGAGAAATTCAGACTTCGCACGGCTCGCCGCTTCCGCCTTTTCTTTTTCCTTCATCAGTTCGGCGGTGCGGTTGTCGACGGTTTCCTCAAGCGTTTCGTCGCGATGCTGGATTTCGTTCAGCATCGCGTTGAAGGCGTCCGTCAGCCTGCCGAATTCGTCATCCCCGAGCTTCTCGGCGTGGGTCGCGTAATTCCGCGTATTGCGGACATGGTCCATGGTCCCGAGCAGCCGCTCAAGCGGGCGCGCCATCACCTGCGCGGATTTGTCGGCGATGATATAGGCGATGAAAATCGCGGTCAGCAGAACGAGGCCCGCGATCATCAGATAGCGCCGGATGGTTTCGCGCAATTTGTCCTGCCCGGAAAGAATCTGCAGGCTGCCGATGTTCTCGCCGTCGATGATGATCGGCGTGCGGATATAAATGCCTTCCCTGGTCTCCGCGATGACTTCGGCGGAAGCGTCCCCCGCGAGCGGCGCCGGCGTTGACGGCTCGGTGAAATCGCGGCTGACATAGCTTGAAAGCAGCCGCCCGCTCGCCGAAAAAACATAGGCGGCCCTGATCTCCGGCGCCTGGGCGAAGACGTTGATGTCATCCTTCAGCGTCTCATCGTCCTCGAACAGGATCGCCGCGCCCATATTGGCGCCGACGAGGCGCGCGAGGTTCGCGCGTTCGGTGATGACGCTGTCGCGGTAGCTGACGAGTTCGTAGCCGATGATCGCCACGACCTGCAGGCTGAGCGCGGTCGCGCAGGCGATCAGGGTGACGGCGAGGATTTTGGTCTTCAGCGAATTGAATCGCTTCAGAAATCCGAATAGCCCGCTGCTGAAAATGTTGGCGTCGGATGTCGTCATGGCGCCCCCCGTGGGCCTATTACTGAAGCTGTTGTCTCTTTCGCCGCTAGCGATAGACATCCGTCGCAAGGCGCAGGAATTTCGAACTCGGCGACAGCGCGGTCTTGCGGATTTTGTGAAAGCCGATGAAAAAGGCGACGCCGTCGTCCTTGAATTCAACCTCGAGAACGCCGCCCTTTCTGGCGAAATCATAGGAGTCGCTCATCGTCAGCACTCCCTCTTTGGTCAGTTTCGCGTAATCGAACGCATCGACTTCGTCCTTGGCGATGAACGCAAGGTGACAGGCCGCCGAAAGGTTTTCGGGCGACGGAACGACATCGACCACGATGCGCCAGTTCTGGACCGCGAGGTTCTGGAGGTCGTGAAGCGAATAAGCCTCGTCCGCGGCGCCCGTGAGGCAGACCCTGAATTCGGACTTGTCGGCGCTATCGGCGGCCGCGGCCGGACTGTATTGCAGCATCACCTTGATGAAGCGCGCCAGCATATGCAATTGGGCCGGCCCCTCGTTTTCTCCGTGCGAGGGCTCGAACACGGTATCGGCCGGCGTCGCCGCCGCCGGCGCGGTCGCAAACAGCAATCCAAGAAGCGCGACCGCCGCGCGATTGTTCCATTTCAGCATGTCACCAGCCGCCAGTTTTCTTGTGGCTCCCCTGGGCGGTGATCTAGCATCATCACCCCTAATATTGATTGAACGCGCGCGCATTCGGGCGCCCCTCGCGGCCATCCTTCGAGACGCCGGGTGAAAGACGCGGCTCCTCGGGATGAGATAGTTTATTGTTTCAACAGGGAAATTCCTCATCCTGAGGAGCCGCGTCTCAGGATGAGGTAGTTTATTGTTTCAACAGAGAAATTCCTCATCCTGAGGAGCGCGCCTCTTTGCGCGCGTCTCGAAGGATGCGCAATGCGCCCGACAGACCCCGCAAGAATAAATCCCATCTTTCTCCAAAAACCTCTTGACTCCCACGCGTGGGATAGGCTATAAACAGGCCGATAGACGATTAAACGAGGGGATTTATCCCATGCCGTCCATTGCCGACCTTGTATCCCGCGCTGAACGGCTGGCGGAACGCGACCAACTTTCGCTCTCGACCGTTTCGCGAAAGCTGCTGAACGACGGCAAGGGGCTGGCCCGGCTGAAAGCGGGCGGGCAGTTGACCCTGCGCACCATGGAAACCGCGCTGCAACGATTGTCTGCTTTTGAATCGGGCCAAAACCCGGACGCGCAACTGACGCGTGCGTATTTCGGCGGCGACATGCTGGAGAGAAAATTCATGCCGCCGGCGGACGGCGCGCCGGGCGGACCCGCCTTCGCGCGGCCGCGGGCCCCCTCGCAAGCGATGTCGCATCTCGACCGGCTCGAGGCGGAAGCCATCCACATCATGCGCGAGGTCGCGGCGGAAGCCGAACACCCGGTGATGCTCTATTCGATCGGCAAGGATTCGTCGGTGATGCTGCATCTGGCGTCAAAGGCGTTCCACCCCTCGCGCCCGCCCTTTCCGCTGATGCATGTCGATACGACCTGGAAATTCCGCGACATGTACGCCCATCGCGACAAGATCGCCAAGGCGCTCGGCTTCGATCTCATCGTCCACGTCAACGAGGACGGTCTCAGACAGGGGATCGGTCCGTTCACGCACGGCTCGGCGATCCACACCGACGTGATGAAGACGCAAGGATTGAAACAGGCGCTCGACAAATACAAATTCGATGTCGCCTTTGGCGGCGCGCGGCGCGACGAGGAAAAATCGCGGGCGAAGGAACGCATTTTCTCGTTCCGTTCGGCGCAGCATCGCTGGGATCCGAAAAATCAGCGCCCGGAGTTGTGGTCGATCTACAACACGAAAATCCACAAGGGCGAATCGATCCGCGTCTTCCCGATCTCGAACTGGACCGAACTCGACATCTGGCAATATATCTACCGCGAGCAGATCCCGATCCCGTCGCTCTATTTCGCCAAGGCGCGCCCGGTGGTCGAACGCGACGGCGCGCTGATCATGGTCGATGACGAACGGATGCCTTTGGGACCCCGCGAAACGCCGAAAATGGAAGTTGTCCGGTTCCGGACTTTGGGATGCTATCCGCTGACCGGGGCGGTCCGGTCGACGGCGACGACGTTGCCGCAGGTTATCCAGGAGATGTTGTTGACGACAACTTCAGAACGGCAAGGAAGAGTGATCGATCACGATCAGTCGGCGTCGATGGAGAAGAAGAAGCAGGAAGGGTATTTCTGATGGCGTCGCTCGCTGCCCATCCTTCGAGACGCGCGCATAGCGGCGCGCTCCTCAGGATGAGGGTGTTGTTTGTTGCAACCAGAAAATCCCTCATCCTGAGGAGCGCGCTTCTTCGCGCGCGTCTCGAAGGATGGGCGACGAGCACCGTCTTTTCCCGGTTCGCGGTTCCCGGTTCCAAATCCCTAATCCCTGATCCCAAATCCCCCATTACCCGGAACCAACCATGAGTCACGCTGCTGCGACAGCCTCCACCGACATCATCGCCTATCTCGACGCGCACGAGAAAAAGTCGATGCTGCGCTTCATCACCTGCGGCAGCGTCGATGACGGCAAGTCGACCCTGATCGGGCGGCTGCT
>JBGTLL010000045.1:0-11749 GCA_041744115.1 Parvularculaceae bacterium
CGGCGCCGGTTCCCGCCGTTCTCGCCGGGGTTTTGCTGGTCGCGCTGGGCGCTTGCGCCTATCTCTACGCATGCGGGCTCACCCTGGCGCGCATCGAAGCCGCGATCCGCGAAGCCGAAGCGCTGGGCCTTGCCATCCGCGATTTTGCCGCGGCGCGCTATGACGCGATTTCGCGCCAGGATGCGGCGGCCCGAACCGGCGATCTCGCCAAGAGCGAAGATGATTTCGGAGCCGAAGCCGAGCCGCCGCTCGCCCCCGCCTCCCGCAAGCGCAACATTATCCGCAAGACCGAGGCGAAAAAGCCTGGCCGGCGCGAAGCCCGCGAGGCGCAGCCGGAACTCCCGGTCTTCAGGCCCGGCTCCTACGAGTTGCCGGCGCTGAGCCTTCTCGCCAAGCCCCCGGCGAGAGCGGCAAGGGTCGTCTCCGACGAGGCGCTCGAACAGAATGCGCGGATGCTTGAAAACGTCCTCGCCGATTTCGGCGTCAAGGGCGAGATCATCAATGTCCGCCCCGGCCCCGTCGTCACGCTGTACGAGCTTGAGCCCGCGGCCGGCGTCAAATCCTCGCGGGTCATCGGCCTTTCCGACGACATCGCCCGCTCGATGAGCGCCGTCGCCGCGCGCGTCGCGGTGGTGCCGGGGCGCAATGTCATCGGCATCGAACTTCCCAATCTCGACCGCGAGACGGTGTTCATCCGCGAGCTTCTGGGCGCCGCCGAATTCGAGAACAGCCGCGGCGATCTGACCCTGGCGCTCGGCAAATCGATCGGCGGCGAGCCGGTCTATGCCGATCTTGCGCGGATGCCGCACCTCCTGATCGCCGGGACGACCGGATCGGGCAAATCCGTCGGCATCAATACGATGATCCTGTCGCTGCTTTACCGGCTCTCGCCCGACGCCTGCAAGCTGATCATGATCGATCCGAAAATGCTGGAACTGTCCGTCTACGAAGGAATCCCGCATCTCCTCGCGCCTGTCGTCACCGATTCAAGGAAAGCGGTCGTGGCGCTGAAATGGACCGTGCGCGAGATGGAGGAGCGCTACCGCCGGATGTCGAAGGTCGGCGTCCGCAATATCGAGGGCTTCAACCAGAGGCTCCTCGAAGCGGAGGCGAAAAGCGAAACCCTCTCGCGGCGCGTCCACACCGGCTACGACGAAGAGACGGGCGAACCCGTCTACGAGACCGAAGTACTGAAATACGAAGCGATGCCCTTCATCGTCGTCGTCATCGACGAGGTCGCCGACCTCATGATGGTCGCCGGGAAGGACATCGAAGGCATGGTGCAGCGCCTCGCGCAGATGGCGCGCGCCGCCGGCATTCATCTGATCATGGCGACGCAGCGTCCGTCCGTCGATGTCATCACCGGAACGATCAAGGCCAACTTTCCGACGCGCGTTTCGTTTCAGGTCACCTCGAAAATCGACAGCCGCACCATCCTCGGCGAGCAGGGGGCCGAGCAGCTTCTCGGCATGGGCGACATGCTGCACATGGCGGGCGGCGGACGCATCCGCCGCGTCCACGGCCCGTTCGTCTCGGACGCGGAGGTTGAGAAGATCGTTGCGTTCCTGAAACAGCAGGGCACGCCGGTCTATGTCCAGGCGGTGACCGAGCTTCCCGACGAGGACGATGACGGCGCCTTTGACGGTCTCGACATCGGCGGCAACACGTCGTCGGCGGACGCGCTTTACGACAAGGCGGTCGCCATCGTTGTCAGAGACCGCAAGGCGTCGACCTCCTATATCCAGCGGCGCTTGCAGATCGGCTACAATCGCGCCGCGACCCTGATTGAGCGGATGGAGCAGGAAGGCGTCGTCGGCGAGGCAAACCACGCCGGCAAGCGCGACATTCTCCTCGGCGAAGACGCGGCGTAGGCCGTCGGGCGAAGAATCTCGATCGCCATCTGCTTGTTCCTCCTCCGAGGCTGACCGGGAACCAATGCAGCAAATTCCGGCGCCGCCTCTGGCGGAACCCGCGATCCATCGCGCAACCCGGGATTCGCTGAGAGATCGACCCCGGGTTCCGCGTGAAGACACGCGGCCCCGGGGTGACGGCGGTTTTTTTGCTTGTCTTTGCGGGAATACTTTTCGGCTTGATTCTGCGGGTGAAAAGCTTCTGTGTCACGAAGGATCGGCGGCCTGAAGCCCTTCCTTCAGCCGCTCGCTCGCCCGCACTTTCACGCTATCCGACTTCAACTGCCCGCAGGCGGCGAGAATGTCGCGCCCGCGCGGCGTTCTGATCGGCGAGGCGTAGCCGGCGCGGTTGACGATCGAGGCGAAGGCCTCGATCCGCTCCCAGTCGGAGCACGCATATGGCGCACCGGGCCACGGGTTGAACGGGATCAGATTGATCTTCGCCGGGATATCGCTCAGCATTTTGACCAGCGCCCGCGCTTCGGCGTTCGAATCGTTGACGCCTTTCAGCATCACATATTCAAAGGTGATGCGCCGCGTATTGCCGGCGCCCGGATAGGCTCTGCAGGCGTCCATCAGCTCGGCGATCGGGTATTTCCGGTTGATCGGCGCCAGCTGGTCGCGCAAGCCGTCATTCGTCGCATGCAGCGAAATCGCCAGCATCGCGTTCGTCGTCTCGCCGAGGCGGCGGATTTCCGGCACGACGCCGCTCGTCGACACCGTGATGCGCCGCCGCGAAATCGCGATGCCGTCGCCATCGGCGATCGTATCGATCGCGCGGGCGACGGATTCCAGATTATAAAGCGGCTCGCCCATGCCCATGAAGACGATATTGGAAAGCCGCCGGTCTTCGCTTCCAGAGGGCCATTCGGCAAGGTCATCCTTGACCGCCATCGCCTGCGCCACGATCTCGCCGGCGGTCAGATTGCGGACGAGGCCTTGCGTCCCGGTATGGCAGAACGTGCAATTCAGCGTGCAGCCGACCTGCGAAGAAACGCAGAGCGCCCCGGCCCTTCCGACATCCGGAATGAACACGCATTCGATCTCGGCGCCGGGCGAGACGCGGATCAGATATTTGCGCGTGCCGTCGATCGAGACCTGACGGTCGAGGATCTCCGGCCGCTCGAGGCTGAAAAGACGCGCCAGGTCGCCGCGCATGTCCTTGCCGATATCGGTCATCGCCTCGAAATCGGCGACGCCATAATGGTAGACCCAGCGCCAGAGCTGATTGGCGCGCATCCGCGCGCGCTTTGCGTCAAGCGAGAGCGCGTCGCCGATCACGTCCGCGATCTCGGCCCGCGACAGGCCGAAGATGGAAATCCGGTGAGGCTCGGCGGCGATCAGTTCAGGGCTTTCCATCACGCAATCGTTCAATTCCCGGGGCCAGCGAGCGGGACTGGCGGATATAGGGGAGAAGCCCGCGCGCGGCAATGAACGTCCGCGCGCAAACCAATTGGCGAGGTTGCGGCGCGGAACGAGGCGATTGCTTCAATTGTTCGCTTGAGATGACGGTTGCAACGCGAGACCCCAATCGACGCGCGATTCCGGACGGCCCCGGCTGGCGCGCCAGCAGCCCGGCCGCGATTTCGCCCCGCGGCTGGGCCCGGATCCTCGCGCGCTGCGCCGGCCGATGGGGGCCAGACAATATCGTTCTCATCTCCGGCGGGGTTTCGTTTTTCGTCATTCTTTCGGCGGCGCCGGCGCTGATCGCGCTCGTATCGTTCTATGCCCTGTTCGCCGAACCGGCGCAGGCGGCGGCGCATGCCAACCTCCTTCGCGACGTGCTTCCGGCCAGCGCCTACAAGGTGTTCGAAGATATCCTGATCGGTCTCGCGCAATCGCGAAGCACATCGGTCGCGCTCGGGTTCTTTGTGTCGCTGCTGTTCGCGCTCTGGGGCGCCAACAGCGGCATGCGCCAGTTCTGCGCGGCGCTGACGATCGTCCAGGACGAGACAACGGAGCGAAGCCTTGCAACGCAGATCGCCGTCTCGGCGGGGCTTACCGTCGGCTCGATCTTCATCTTCGCGGCGGCGGCCCTGATCGTCACCTTGCTGCCGATTTTTCTGGAGAAAGTCTGGCTCGGCCCGTGGGAAGGCGCCGTCTATTGGGCGAACTGGGTGTTTCTGTTTTTCGTGTCCGCGGCCTATGGCTCGGTGATTTACCGTTACGGCCCGGACCGCAATCCGCCGGCCTGGCGCTGGGTGTTGCCGGGCGCGATCGCCGCCGCCTTCGTCTGGGCGCTGATGTCCATCCTCTTTGCCAACGTGCTCAGCGGCTTCGATGTCTTCAACGAAATATACGGACCGCTCGCCGGCGTCGTCACCATGATGATCTGGGTCCTCCTGTCGACGATCATTTTCCTCCTCGGCGGCCTCCTCAACGCCGAAGCCGAACGGCAGACGGTGAGAGACACAACCGACGGCGCGGAAAAACCGATGGGCGCGCGCGGGGCGATCCCCGCCGACGAGGTTGGCGCGCATCCGGACCTCAAAGCCTTGCGGAAGGCGGTTGCGCCTGCGTCGTCCGCGCCCGGGATTGAAGCATTTCATGATCCAGGCGAAACGAACGCCTGACCGATGTCACTGGCGCGCCGGGCAATAAATCCGCAACATCGGCGCCCGCCTCACATCCTTCGAGACGCCTTGCTGCGCAAGGCTCCTCAGGATGAGGAGTTTTCTTGTTGAAACAAGCACTCCTCATCCTGAGGAGCCGCGTTCTTCACGCGGCGTCTCGAAGGATGGGCGGCAAAGTCCGTGAACGGAATTTATCCTGTGGCGCTCTAATCCTCACTCGCCCGGCCGTCGTCCTCGAAGAAGAGGATGTCGCCCGGCTGGCACGAAAGCTCCTTGCAGATTGCTTCGAGGGTTGAAAAGCGGATCGCTTTCGCCTTGCCGGTCTTCAATATGGAGAGGTTCGCAATCGTCACGCCGACGCGTTCGGAGAGCTCCGTCAGGCTCATGCCGCGGTCGAGAAGCACCCGGTCGAGTTTGACGGAGATCGACATCAGACGGTCAGATCCTGCTCTTCCTTCATGCGCGCGCCCTCGCGGAAAACTTCCGACAGGACGAACACCGCGGCGATCGACATGAAGGTGATGAAATCGAGGCCGACATCGACATCGGCGTCAACGACCATTGCGAGAATGCTGATGAAGATTTTCGAGACCTCGCCGACGAGAAGCGCGATGCCGACGCGGCGGAACCTGACCGCGTTCTCCTTCACGAAGGGCGAGCCGAAGCGCAGCGTTTTCAAAAGTTCGAGCAGCCGCTCGACGACATAAAGCATGACCCCGAAGGTGATGAAGTGATGCAGCACCTTGACGAAATCGCCGGCGTCGATGTCGAGGCCGCCGTCGAACGAGACGCCGTCCATGCCGGCGATCCACTCGGCGAAGGGCGGCAATAGCGGGATCGCGACCAGCGCCGCCGACAGGCCGGCAAAGCCGATCCAGACGATGACGCGAACGATGTGCAGTCCGATCGAAAGAATCGACGCGATCGATCCCTTGCCGATGGCTCTGATCATGATTTTGTCCTCCATGCCGCGTCGGATAAGGCTCGCTTGCGGCCTAGAAGAACACAACGCCGCAGAGCCGCTCGGCGCACACCCGCTGAGGCCCTTCGTCCGCCGACCCGGCAACCCGCGCGAGGCTGACGGCGGCGGCGAGCGCCGCGGCGGCAAGCGCCGCGGCAATGAGGAGATTGATCGCTCTGGCCATAAAATCACCCCTTTTTCACGGGTCGCCGCTTACGCGACGAACTGGCCAAGGGCCGCGAAATAGGTCGCCCCGATCAGGGTGAGGGAAACAACCGTCACGAAACTGTTGACAATGAAGCCGACAGACCCGATGTTGGTGGAAGCGTGATTGCGTAACATCTGAATTTCCTTTTCGTTGGTGCGCGAACGCGTTTTTTGGCTGTTTTTCTTGAGCGGCGGGCTTAAAGGCTTGCCGCTCTTTTTTTGTCTTCTGGCTGTTTTCGTCTTCTTTTTCTTCAGTCCGGTCTTTCCGCCGGCGGGCGCTGCTGTATCCGCGTCTTGTTGAATATCGATATACACTTATTGAAAAACGATGCAAGAGGTTTTCGTCGAAAAACGATAATTTTTTTTCGATAGCCGATATGGAGGATCAGGTGACAGCGCGAAAACTCGCCCCTGGGCGGCTGGTTATCGCCAGCCATAACGCCGGAAAAATACGCGAAATCAATGAGTTGATCAAGCCATACGGGCAGGAAGCGATTGCAGCCGCGACGCTCGGCCTGCCGATCCCTGAAGAGACGGAAAATTCTTTCGTCGGCAACGCCGCGATCAAGGCCGGGGCGGCGGCGCATGCGTCCGGGCTTCCCGCTCTCGCCGACGATTCAGGGCTTGAGGTTGTCGCCCTCGGCGGGCGTCCGGGGGTCCATACCGCGGATTGGGCGGAGACGCCGAAGGGCCGCGATTTTTACAGGGCGATGGAACGGGTCCGCCGCGAACTCGAGGCGTCGGGCTCGCCTGATCGCTCGGCCCGTTTCGTCTGCTGCCTCTGCCTTGCCTGGCCGGACGGCCATCGGGAAACCTTTCTCGGCAGGGTCGAGGGCGATCTGACGTTTCCGCCGCGCGGGGTCATGGGCTTTGGCTTCGATCCGATTTTCGTCCCCAAGGGCGAAACGAAGACCTTCGCCGAACTCGATCCAGTCGCAAAACATGCGATGTCCCACCGGGCGGACGCGTTCAGGAAGCTGGTCGCCGCGTGTTTTGGGGGTTGAATTATACGGAAATTAGAGTATTTATCTTCTGAGCATAAACTAGCTAATTTCGGTATAAATGGACCCTCGCAAGAACCCCTATTCCCCCGGCGCCGGAAAGCCGCCGCCTGAACTTGCCGGCCGAGACGACCTGATCGAGCGCGCTTCGATCGCGCTTGACCGTTTCCGCAATGGCCGCGCCGCCCGCAGCTTCATCTATTACGGGCTTCGCGGCGTTGGCAAAACGGTCCTGCTCCGGCGAATTGCCGACGACGCGGCTGCTGAGGGCATCCTTACGATTACGGTTGAGGCGCCTGAAAACCGTTCGCTTCCGGGGCTGCTTTCGCCGCTGTTTCAGTCCGCGCTGGTGCGTCTCAGTCGCGGCGAAGCGATCAAAGCTGGCGCCGCGCGCGCGATGCGCGTGCTGGCCGGATTCATCAACGCCGTCAAAATCAAATACGGGGATGTTGAAGTGACGGCGCAGTTCCCGGCTGAACCCGGCGTGGCCGACACGGGAGACCTCGACATCGATTTGCCGGAGCTTCTCGCCGCGATGGGCGAAGCGGCGAAAGAACGGAAAACGGCGGTCGCGCTGTTCGTCGATGAACTGCAATATGTCAGGGAAAAGGAACTCGCCTCACTGATCGGAGCCCTCCACCGTGTTGAACAGCTTCAGCTTCCGTTCGTGCTGGTCGCCGCGGGATTGCCGCAGCTTCTCGGGCAGCTTGGACGCGCCAAGTCCTACGCGGAACGACTTTTTGAATTTATCCCTCTAGGGCCGCTCAATCGTGAGGCGGCGATCGGCGCCCTTGTAAAACCCGTACGCGAGGCCGGCATCGATTACGACCAAGCCGCCATCGACCGCGTCCTCGGCCAGACTCATGGCTATCCCTATTTTCTGCAAGAGTGGGGCAAGCATTGCTGGGACCTCGCCGCGGCATCGCCGATCGGCGCCGACGTCGCGGCCGCCGCGACGGCGTCCGCCCTCGCGGAACTCGACGCGAGTTTCTTCCGTGTACGGTTTGACCGCCTCACCCAGCTTGAGAAGACCTATCTTCGTGCGATGGCGGAGCTGTCGCTTGGGCCTTACCGGTCCGGCGAAATCGCGGATCTGATGGGGCGCAAGGTCACGGCCCTTGGACCGGTGCGGAACTCGCTCATCAAGAAAGGCATGATATTCAGCCTGGCGCACGGCGAAAGCGCCTTCACCGTTCCGCTGTTCGACGGCTTCATGAAGCGGGTGATGCCGCGGCTGGAAAAATGACGACCGGCTTTGGCGTCTTGGCCCCGCAAGCCGATTGGTCTTGTTTAAGGACGCGACGCCATCTATATACCATCCAAGTGGATGGAAAAAACAATGTCCGATATTGTGACGAGGCTTCGGGATCGAGGCGGAGAGACCGAAAAAATTACGATCAATCTGGGGTTTATCGATCTCGGGCGGATCGATCTGCTCGTTCATGACGGGTTTTACTCCAATCGGACGGATTTCATCCGGACCGCGATCCGCAACCAGATCGGCGTTCATGAAGCATGCGTCGCCCAATCGATCGAACGCCACACGCTGGAATTGGGGTTGCACGATTATACCAGGGCGGATCTTGAGGCCGTGAAGGCGGCGGGCGAAAGCCTGCATATCAGGGTCGTCGGGCTGGCGCGGATTGCGGCGGACGTATCCCCCAAGCTGGCGCTCGCGACAATTTCCTCGATCACGGTCCTGGGCGCCTTGCAGGCGAGCGCCGAGGTCAAAGCGGCGCTGGCGGGCAGACTTAAATGAACGCCGCCAAACGTCAGAGCCTGAACAATTCGCGCACGAACAATTTGCAAAGGACCAACTGAATGATGTCGAAATTCGCCGCGGCGATGCGCGAGGCGGTCCTTTCAACGCGCGCCCAAAATCCGGTCGATGCGACCCGCATCATTCAGGCCGCCCTCGGCGGCGGTCGTGCGGCGACGCCGCCAGGCCTCGATGCGAAACTGCCGCCGCCCTTCACGCCGCCGGGCAGTTTCGGCGCAGGGACGCCGGCGCGCCGCGACCGAAGACCGCTCGGCGATGTGGTAAGCCTGCTAAAGAAAGGCCGACGCCATTTTGACCTGCCGCGGCCCCGGCCCCCGGCGCCGCCGGGGGTTTGCGACGGCGCCGAATTTGTCCGGCGCTCTTACGCCTGCCCGGCGGGGACGCGCGAGTACAAGCTCTATATCCCCCCGTCGCCGCGACCGCGCGGCCTCATCGTGATGCTGCACGGCTGCACGCAAGGTGCGGACGATTTTGCAACGGGCACCAACATGAACGCCGTCGCCGAGGCGCATGGTTTTCTCGTTGCCTATCCCGAGCAACCCCGCACGGCGAACGCCAATGGCTGCTGGAACTGGTTCCGGATGGGCGACCAGCAAAGAGGCGCCGGCGAGCCGGCGATTATCGCCGGAATCACGCGCTCGGTGATCATGGAGTTTGACGTCGACAGGGATTGCGTTTTTGTCGCCGGCTTGTCGGCGGGCGGCGCGATGGCGGCGGTGATCGGCGAGGCCTATCCTGATTTGTTCGCCGCCATCGGCGTGCATTCGGGACTGGCCGTCGGCTCGGCCAGGGATGTCGTATCCGCCTTCGCCGCGATGCAAGGCGAGGCCAGCGCAAAGGCGCGTCAATCGAGCGTGCGCACCATCATTTTTCACGGCGGCGCGGATCAGACCGTTCATCCCCGCAATGCCGGACAAATTTTTGGCGGCTCGGGAATTGAGACGGTGGAGATCGCTGGCGCCAAGGGCCGCACCTTCACGCGAACGATCTCGGCTGAGTCAAATTCCAGGCCAGGGGCTGAACTTTGGATCATCGACGGCGCCGGCCACGCCTGGAGCGGGGGCTGCGCCGCCGGATCCTATGCCGACCCCAAAGGTCCCGACGCATCGGCGGAGATGGTGCGGTTCTTTCTGAACACGCCCCGCGATCAGCATGGCGTCTGATTTCGGCGTCTATGTGCACTGGCCCTATTGCGCGCGGATCTGCCCCTATTGCGATTTCAACGTCTACAAGGACCGCGGCGTCGACGCCGCGCGGTGGTCGGCGGCGCTGGCGCGCGACCTCGAACACTGGGCCGCGAAGACAGAAGGACGCAGCCTCACCAGCCTTTATTTCGGCGGCGGCACGCCGAGCCTTGCCCCGCCCTCCGTCATCGCCGACGTGATCGCCGCCTGCGGCCGGCTGTGGGGCTTTGCCGCGGATGCCGAGATCACGCTCGAGGCCAATCCGACCGACGCCGAGCTTGATCGATTTCAGGGTTTGCGCGCCGCCGGCGTCAACCGGCTGTCGCTTGGCGTGCAGTCGTTTGACGACGCGGCGCTGAAGTTTCTCGGGCGCGATCATGACGGCGCGGCGGGCCTTCGCGCGATCGGGCAAGCGCTCGAAGCGTTCCCGCGCGTCAGCGCCGACTTCATCTACGCAAGGCCCGGCCAGACGGACGATCAGTGGACGGATGAACTGACGCGGGCGTTTGAGACCGGACTTCGTCACCTCTCGCTTTATCAATTGACGATCGAACAGGGGACGGCGTTCGGCCGGGCCGTCGCGCGCAAGGCGTGGACGCCCGTCGATGAAGACCGAGGCGCCGATCTTTTCGACCTGACGCAAGACCTGACCGCCGCGGCCGGCCTTCCCGCCTACGAGGTCTCGAACCATTCAGTTCCCGGTGACGAATCCCGCCACAATTTCCTCTATTGGCGGCAGGACGACTATGCGGGCGTCGGCCCGGGCGCGCATGGGCGGCTGACTTTGCAAGGCCGCCGTTATGAGACGGTGACCGAGCGTGCGCCGGAACGCTATCTGTCGCTGGTCGAGAGCAACGGTTCTGGCGCCGTCGTCAATGATCCGCTGACGGATGAAGCGGCCATGACCGAGCGCCTCGCGATGGGATTGCGGACGACCGAAGGCGTCACCTTGAAGACAGCGGGGTGGGATCGCCTCGCGTCAAAGGCCGAGCCTTTGTTCGTGGACGGATTGCTCGAACGGCGCGGCGAACGACTGATCGCAACCGCCAGCGGGCGGCGCGTCTTGAACGCGGTGCTTGGGAGCCTCTTGTAGGGCGGACGGGCGACCCCTCACCCGCTCGCAAGGGCTCGCTGGCCTCTCCCAAGGGAGAGGCAAGCGGTCTTTGGCTCTCCTGATTGATCGCCCGAAACGTCAGCTTCCCGGCGAAAACGCTTTTGGCGCCGGGTCGATGACGCGGATGCCGCCGGGCTGGATTTCGAGGATCGCCAGACCGCGCTCAATCGTGCCGTCCTCCCGGAAGCGGAAAAGGCCGTCGGCGCCGAAATAACCGCCGCGGTTTTCGATCATCCGCTCGTCGAAGCGGTCGCGGCTCCTCGGCGCCTGGCCGAGCCTTGCCGCCAGCAAGGTCGCGTCATAGGCGAGCGAGGCAAGGCGCGGCGGCGACTCGCCGAACGCCGCCCTGAAGCGTTCTTCGAAGGCGGCGGTGATCGTTGGATCCGGGGCCGCGAACCAGCCGCCTTTCAGCGCCGGCTCGCGCGTCAGGCGCGGATTGTTCCAGGCTGAAACGCCGAGCAGTTTCACCTCGTTGATATTGACGTTGTAATAGGGAAGGAGCGGCGCCAGCGCGCGCAAGAGCGTTCCCTGCTCCGGTATCAATACCGCCTGGAAGCCCTGCGCATTGCCGCCGGCAACCCCCGAGGCGCCCGGATTGTTCGGGTCGTAGCCGTGGCGAAGCTCCGGCGGGATGATGTCGGTCGAATAGGCGGCGAGGCGCTTTGCCGGCGCCAGCATCTTGTCCGGATCCTGTTCGTAGCGTTCCTCGTGGACAAGGACGCCGCCCCGGATCGCCAGCTCCTGCGAGAAAGCCGTCGCCACGCGCTGGCCGTAATTGTTCGCCGGCGCGATCAGGCCGAAGCGCATCTTGCCATTCTGCATGGCGTAATCGGTGACGCGCGCGACTTCGATTTCCGGCGGGAAACTGAGGAGATAAACGCCGTCGCCGGCGGATTCGACATCGGAGGAAAAGGCAATCAGCGGCGCGCCGGCGGCCTTGGCGACCGGCGCCGCGGCGGCGACCGTTTCCGAAAACAGCGGCCCGAGAATGATTTCGGCGCCATCGGCGAGCGCGGACC
>JBGTLL010000046.1:0-5230 GCA_041744115.1 Parvularculaceae bacterium
GCTGACTTTCGTCAGCATGACGGAAGAGGCATGACGGAACGAGGTTCGTGTCCAATGCGGATTAATTGCGCCCCGCTCTAGTGGTACCGCCTTCCCGGATTGAACGGGAGACCTCTTGATCCACAATCAAGCGCTCTAACCAACTGAGCTAAGGCGGCACATTAGGCGGCATGGGGTGGGCTAGTACCGGGTGGGCCAGTACCGGGTGGGCCAGTACCGGGTGGGCCGGTATCGGGCGCGGAACCTAGTCGCCGCGACCGCGATTTGCAACTATTTGAGGAGGGCGATTTCGCGCCGGAGCTGGTCGATGCGCGTTGCGTCGGCCGGGTGGGTCGAGAGGAATTCCGGCGGCCCGCCGCCCTGTTTTTGCGCCGACATTTTTGTCCAGAAGCGGATCGCCTCGTCGGGCCTGTAGCCGGCGCGGTGCATGTAGCGCAGGCCGAACCTGTCGGCCTCAAGCTCGTGCTTTCTTGAGAACGGCAAAATGACGCCGAGCGAAGCGCCGGCGCCGAGAACGCCGAGGATCTGGTTTTGATACTGGCTGCCTGAAACCGCGACCTGCGCGATCGACAGGCCGCCTTGCGCAAGCGTCGACTGGCTGTAGCGCTCGCCGGAATGATTGTAGTTCACATGCGCGACTTCGTGGCCGATGACGGTCGCGATCTGGTCGTCATTTTCCATGACGTCGAGAATGCCGGTGTAAAGACCGATCTTGTTGCCGGGGAGTGCGAAGGCGTTGAGATCCTTCGACTCAAAGACCTGGATTTCCCAAGCTGACGGGTTGCCGCCGGACGCGGAGATAATGCGCGGCGCGACGCGGCGGACGCGATCGACATATTTCGGATTGGTTGAAATCCGCTCCTGTTTCTTGAGATCGGTCCACGCCGAGGACGCGAGTTGCGCCATCTGGCCCGGCGAAGCAAAGAGCAGCTGGCTGCGCCCGAGCTCTTCATTATAGGCGCAGCCCGGCGCCATGACGACGACGCTGCCGCAGGCGAGGCCCCTTATGATCTCGCGGCGGGACATCGTGACGATGGGGAGAGCTTGATTCACGGCGGCTTCCTTGTGACACGGCTTCCTTGTGACACGGGCGCGGCCACAAGATAGGCCGTGCGCCCGCCAGTAAACAATCGCCAAGGGGTCAGCGTTCCACGGATCAGGGTTCCAGAACGCTGTCCCAATAGAGAAAATCCTGCCAGCTATCGTGCAGATAGTTCGGCGGAAAGGCCCGGCCGCGCTCGTTCAGTTCGAACATGGTCGGGCGGACCGGCTTCCTCGCCGGCTGCATTTTCGCCTGCGCCGGGAGGCGCCCGCCTTTCCTCAGATTGCAGAAGGAACAGGCGGCGACAATATTTTCCCAGGTCGTGCGCCCGCCTTTCGAGCGTGGCACGACATGGTCGAAGGTCAGCGCATCGCGCTCGCCCGAGCCGCAATACTGGCAGCTGAAACTGTCGCGCAGAAAGACGTTGAACCGGGTGAAGGCGGGCGTCCGCGCATGATTGACATAGGTCTTCAGCGATACGACCGACGGCAGCCGCATCTGGAATTTCGACGAGCGGACGACCGTCTCATACTGCGCGACAACATCGACGCGCTCGAGAAACACCGCTTTCAGCGAATCCTGCCATGACCACAACGAGAGCGGAAAATAGGACAGCGGGCGGAAATCCGCATTGAGAACAAGCGCGGGGCAGCCATCCGGCGCATGACGGGTCACATGCATGGCGCCCCGACCCCCGCCGACGGGGCGAACGTCAGAACCGCACCGTTGCGACTTTCCGAGCTACTGAAGACCAACCTCCGGCGTCTTTCCCCGCGCGATCCTACATGACCCAGCGGATTTGGGGAAAACCTTACCTGATTCTCCGTGACCAGATTTTGACAATTTTCCTGAAATTTGCCGGGAAGTCACACCCTAGATGGGCGTACGGCCTCTTAAATGGGCGTAATACGTCCACAGAATATGGGCGGCGACGCCGCGCCAGGGCGACCACAAGGCGGCGCCCCGGTCGAGCGCCTTCTGCTCGACCGCCGACCCCGCGGCGGCGCCATAAGCATGTTTCAGGGCGACATCGTTCGGCGGCCAGATATCAACACGGCCCTCGCAGAAGAGAAGATAGATCGACGCCGTCCACGGGCCGACGCCTTTGAGGGCGACGAGCGCGGCCATCGCTTCTTCGTCGCCGAGACGGGGGAGGCCCGCGAAATCCAGCGCGCCTTCGTCGATCGCCCCGGCAACGCCGACGACATAGCGCGCTTTGGGACCCGACAGGCCAAGGCGCTTCAGTCCGTCCGCACCGAGCGTCGCGATCACGGACGGCGAAGCGCAGTCGGTTGCGGCGATGCAGCGGTTCCAGATCGCCTGCGCGCTGGCGACCGACACCTGCTGTTCAACGATGATGCGAAACAGCCCGGCGAACCCGCCGTCGCGGCGCCGGATATGCGGGCGGTCGATCGCTTTCAGCGCCGATTTCAGCGCCGCGTCTTTTCGCGCCAGCGCGCGCGCCGCGCGGCCGACATCGCTGAAGACGTCGATCGCCGGTTTCCCGATCGCCATCAATACGAGATTTCAGCAAGGAGCCGCCGTTCGTCGCCTTGAAGCTCCGTCAGGAAATGATGCGCCATGTATTCGCCCATGGTGACGCCCGATTCCGCGATACCCTGCAAGGGATCGATGAAATGGGTTTCATCGACGGCCATCGCCCCCGCCCGCGCGCGCCGGCGAAGGCCCGCGCGCGAAATCGCGATGACTTCGCGCGCAACCTCGCGAACGCTGCGTTTGCCGATTTTCGCCTTCAGCCCGTAATGCGCGGCGTCAACGCGCAACCCGTCGCGCATTTCCGCGGTCCAGTCTTTCGCGACATCCCAGGCGGCGGCGAGCGAGTTGCTGTCGTAGAGAAGCCCGACCCAGAACGCGGGCAGCGCGCAAATCCGCGCCCAGGGGCCGGAATCGGCGCCGCGCATTTCCAGAAACCGTTTCAGCCGCACTTCCGGAAACGCCGTGGACAGATGATCTTCCCAGTCGAGGATGTGCGGACGCTCGCCGGGAAGAATGCGGAGCTTGCCTTCAAGGAAATCGCGGAAGGATAGCCCGGCCGCGTCAATATATCCGCCGCCGCGGCGCACGAAATACATCGGCACGTCCAGCATGTAATCGCGATAGCGTTCGAACCCGAAGCCGTCCTCGAAGACGAAATTCAACAGTCCCGTCCGGTCAGGGTCGGTGTCGGTCCAGATATGCGCGCGCCATGACGCCCAGCCGGACCCTTTGCCTTCGACCAGCGAGGAATTGGCGAACAGCGCGGTTGCGATCGGCTGCAGCGCCAGCGACGCGCGGAACTTCGCGATCATGTCGGTCTCGCTCGAAAAATCGAGATTGACCTGGACCGTCGAGGTCCGGTGCATCATGTCGAGGCCGAGCGAGCCGACTTTCGGCATGTAATTGCGCATGATCGCATAGCGCGATTTCGGCATTTGCGGCATCTCGGCGCGGGTCCAGGTCGGCGCAAAGCCAAGGCCGAAAAAGGCGATATTCAAAGGGTCGGCGACGGCTTTCACGGCTTCGAGATGCCGGCCGACTTCGTCGCAGGTCTGATGGATGGTCTCGACCGGCGCGCCCGACAGCTCGACCTGTCCGCCGGGTTCGAGCGAGACCGCCGCGCCTTCGCCTTTAAGGCCGACCGGGAGGTCGCCGTCGCGAAGGATTTCCCATCCGGTCGAGGCGCTCAATCTTTCGAGGATCGCTCTGATGCCGTTGTCGCCGTCATAGCCGACCGGTTTCAACGTCTCGCGGCAATAGATGAATTTCTCATGCTCGGTGCCGATCCGCCATTGCGCTTTCGGCTTAGCGCCGTCCGCCATGAACGCGGTCAGCTCATCGAGACGCCCGATCGGCGGAAGATCGCCGGCTGCCTGCCGCTCCACGCTCAATTTGGTCTCCGCCCCGTCGAAACCCCCGCCTGTGTCACAAGCAGGGCTTTATCGGGCTTGCCGGCCGTCGCCAAGCGAATTGCGCTCACGTCCGGGTGAGGACGACTGTCAGCGATTTGAGTGGTCGCCCGCCGCCGCCAGCCATAGCGCCAGCGCAACGATCGCGGCGGTGTCGGCGCGCAGGATGCGCGGGCCGAGCGTCACCGGCGTGACGAACGGTTGCGCGCGCAAAGTCTGACGTTCTCCCGGCGAGAAACCGCCCTCGGGCCCGATGAGGATCGCGGCCGGATTGCCGCCAGCGGACCGAACCGTTTCAAGCATTGGCGGGGCGCGTCCCTCGCCTCCGCCCCAAGCCCTCGACGGATCGTCGCCCGCCTCGTCGCAATAAATCAGCCCGCGCGCGCGATCCCAATCGCGGAGCGCGTCGGCGAGGCGCACAGGGTCCGTCACCTCCGGAACCGACAGCCGGCCGCATTGCTCGGCGGCCTCCAGCGCGATGGCGTTCAGACGATCAGTCCGTACACGGTCGGCGTTGGTGCGGTCCGTCAGCACGGGAACGAAAACGCTGGCGCCGAGTTCGGTCGCTTTCTGGATAATCATTTCCATTGCCGCGCGTTTGACCGGTGCGAACAACAAATGGATATCGGGTTCGGCCTCCGGCTTTCGCGTTTGCGCTCCGACTGCAACGAGCGCGCCCGTCTTGTCGATTTTCGTCAGCGTCGCGGTGAACTCGCCGTCGCGCGGATTGAAAAGGCGAAGGTCGGCTCCGGCCTCGCGTCGCAACACATTGCGAAGATAATGCGCCTGCTCTTCAGTCAGCGCGGCGACGGCGCCGGCTACGATCGGCGCATGATGATGAAGACGCGGAACCATCGCCCGCCTTTGACCGCCAAGGGCGGCGCGGTCAAGCGATTGGCGGATTCCTTGCCGCAGGGTCTACTCCCCGCTGTCGATCCCGCCCATTTTCTCGCCGAGCGCGCGGCACTTTTCCATCTTTGCCATGTCCGGCGTCTTGCCTTCGCGCGCCGCCGCCATCATTTCCGCGCCAAGCCGCATGCATTCGCCCATATCGACAACCTCGTAGCCCGCGGGCGGCGCAAAGAGCGCCGGGTCTTGCGCGCCGCGCTCGATCGATTTCGCCAGCATCTGGGTCTTGCCGCCGCTCGCCGCACGCAGCACGATCCCGTCACCGGTGACGCAAACCTCGGTCGGCGCTTCGCCTTCCGCCGCCGGCGCGAATTCCCAGACAGCGCAGTTCTCGCCGGCGATTTTGTCCGCGCCCGTCCTTTTGCCGCGCGCC
>JBGTLL010000047.1:0-6511 GCA_041744115.1 Parvularculaceae bacterium
GGGCGTCGCCGGCGCCGGCGGCGAGGCCGACCCGGACGCTGCCGGCCATCGACAGCCCTAACGGCGCCATGAACGCAATCGAGGCGACATTCAGCGCCACCTGAAACGCCGCGACTTCGGAGACCCCGATGCGGCCCATCAGCAGCACGCAGGCATTGAACAGCATCCCCTCGAACACCATGGCGACGCCGATCGGCCAGCCGAGGCGCGCAATGTCTTTCAGCCTTGCCCAATGCGGATCGAACACTTCCTTGAACAGATGAAACCGGCGCGACCGGCGATCGGCGCGGATAAAGAGAACAAGCGCAGCAAAGCCGCAGAAATTGACGGTCGAGGTCGCGATCCCGGCGCCGACAAGCTCGAGTCGCGGAAACCCCCAATTGCCGTAAATCAGCAGCCAGTTGAAAAAGGCGTTGAGAAGCGTCGTCGCGGCGACGATCAGCAAAGGCGCGCGCGTCTCGCCGATCGCCGCGAGAAAATTCCGGAGGACGATGACGCCCATCGCAAACGCCCAGCCGGGCGCAAGCGCAATCACATAGGGGCCGGCAAGCGCGGCGAGCGTCGGCGGCTGCCCGAGCGCCAGCGCGATCTGCTCCGCAAACAGGAAGACGAGCCATAGCGGCAAGGTCAAAATCGCAATCGACCACAGCGCCATGCGCACCGAAATGCGGACATCGTCGAAATTGTTTTCATCGGCGCCCAGCGCCTGCGACACCTGCGGCGAGACCGCCATCGCCGGGCCGAAGCCGACAAGCCAGGCGGCGAAATAGATGACGAGGCCGAGCGACGACGCCGCGAGCGGTTCGGGCCCGAGCCGCGCGATCATCAAGACGTCGATCGTGATGACGGAAAACTGCACGAGCTGCGTCAGCGCCATCGGGACCCCAAGCGCGATCAGCGCGTCGAATTCGCTTCGCCACGCCGCTCTGGACGCACTGTTCGTCGCAACCGGCGTTTCCACTCGAGGATTTCCGTCTGAAAAGGCTGCGAGGCGTATGCCGCGATCCGGGCCAAGTCAATTAACGGGACTCGGCTTGCCGCAACGGGTGAGGCGCCTATGATCGCGGCGACAAATGAGGGGTACCATCGTGAAACGCATTCTGTTTGCGGGCGCCGCCGTCGCGGCGCTCATCGCTCCCGCCGTCGCTCACGAAGAGGACAAGAAAGACGAAAAGAAATGGGACGTCGCCGCGCCGCCGATGGAAACGCGAAAGATCGCGATCGACGTCGATGAAGGAACCTGGATGAATGTCGATGTCAGCCCCGACGGGCGGGCGCTTGCTTTCGACCTTCTCGGCGACATCTACACGATGCCGATTGCAGGCGGCGCGGCGACCCGGATCGCCGACGGCCTTCCCTTTGAGATGCAGCCGCGTTTTTCGCCGGACGGAACCAAGATCGCCTTCACCTCGGACCGCGGCGGCGGCGACAATCTGTGGATCATGAACCGCGACGGCTCGGACAAGCGGCAGGTGACGACAGAGACCTTCCGCCTGTTGAACAACCCGGACTGGAGTCCGGACGGGCAATACCTGATCGGGCGCAAGCATTTCACCACCGCGCGCTCGCTCGGCACCGGCGAGATCTGGATGTACCATCTCGGCGGCGGCGAGGGCGTCGCGCTGGTCAAGAAACCGAACGAGACCTATCAGAAGGAACTCGGCGAGCCGGTGTTCGCACCCGGCGGAGGGTCGATCTACTATTCGCACAACACGACGCCCGGCGACATTTTCATTTACGCGCAGGATTCAAACGCCGAAGTCTTCGCGATCGAGCGCTTTGACATCGCAACCGGCGAAACGACGCGGATCGCGGGCGGGGCCGGCGGCGCGGTGCGCCCTGCCCCGTCGCCGGACGGCAAATCGCTCGCTTTCGTCAAGCGCGAACGCGGCAGGTCGAAACTCTTTCTGAAAGACCTTGCCAGCGGCGCGCAGAAAAAACTCCATGACGCCCTCGATCAGGACATGCAGGAAGCATGGGCCGTGCACGGCGTCTATCCGATGATCGACTGGACGCCCGATTCCAAATCGGTCGTGTTCTGGGCGGGCGGCAAGATCCGCCGCGTCACAACCGATGGCGCGGCGTCGGAAATTCCGTTCCGCGTCAACGATGACCGCGTCGTTATCGATCCGCCGCGCCCGGCGGTCGAGGTCGCGTCCGACCGCATTGAAACGAGTATGCCGCGGTTTGCGAGCGTGTCGCCCGACGGGCGCATTACGGTCTTTGAAACGCTCGGCAAGCTCTATGTAAAATCTCTTCCGAACGGCGCGCCGAAGAGATTGACGAATTCCGGCGCCGGGATGGAGCTTTTTCCCTCCTTCTCGCGCGACGGCCGGCGCATCGTCTATGTGGCGTGGACGGACGATGGTCTTGGAACCCTTCGCGTTGCCTCCGCCGGCGGCGGCGCGGGATCGGCGGTGACGCAGACGCCGGGCGTCTTCCGGCGCCCGCGTTTCTCACCGGACGGCAGGACCATCGTCTTTGAAAAAGGCGCCGGCGGCAATCTTCTGTCCGACCGCTACGCCGAGGCGCCGGGCGTCTATCGCGTTTCCGCCTCGGGCGGCGCAATGACGCGCGTCTTTGACGGCGGGACCAATCCGCATTTCGGCGACGACACGTCACGCGTTTTCATGACGGTCGCCGAGGACAAACTTCAAAAGCTGATCAGCGTCGATTTGAACGGCGAGGCCAAGCGCGTTCACGCAACGGGCGATCTGCTTGCGAACTATCTGGTCTCTCCCGATGGGCGCCACGTCGCCTTCAACGAAAACTATTTTGCCTATGTGATGCCGATGACGTCCGGCCCGCAGGAAATCGGCGCCGGAAAATCCGCGACCGCCGTCCCGGTCGTCAAGGCGAGCGCCGGCGGCGCTTCGTATCTGAATTGGGCGGGACCTAGCGCCGTCAGCTGGAGCCTCGGGCCGACCCTTTATTCAGCCGCCGTCAAGGACGTCATTCCGACAACGCCGGCCGCGCCCGACGAGAAGGAGCCGAAGAAATTCACGCCGCCGACCACAGGCGCGTCGCTGTCGATCATGGCGGCGGCCGACAAGCCCTCGGGAAGCGTCGCCCTGGTCGGCGCGCGGATCATCACCATGGCGGGCGAGAATGGCGGCGTCATCGAGGACGGCGCGATCGTCATCGCCGGCAACCGCATCATGGCGGTCGGCGCGCGCGACGCCGTCGAAATTCCGGACGGCGCCACCATCATCGACGCCGCCGGAAAAACCATCACGCCCGGCCTCATTGACGGCCACGCGCATGGCAGTCAGGCGGATGACGACATCATCCCCGAGCAGAACTGGTCGGCGATCGCGCATCTGGCGCTCGGCGTCACCACGATTCATGATCCCTCGAACGCCGCGTCGGAAATTTTTCCGGCCGCCGAGATGCAGCGCGCCGGAAAAATCCTCGCGTCGCGGCTGTTCTCGACCGGCGAGATTGTCTATGGCGCGAAGGCGCCCGGCGGCTTCGCGGAAATTGAAAGTTACGATGACGCGCTCACCCATATTCGCCGCCTCAAGGCGCAAGGCGCGCGCTCGATCAAGAATTACAACCAGCCGCGGCGCGAGCAGCGCCAGCAGGTCGTCGCCGCCGCGAAAGCGGAGAACATGACCGTGGTCGCTGAAGGCGGCTCGCTGTTCACGATGGACATGTCGATCGTCGCCGACGGCAATACGAGCCTTGAGCACAATATTCCGCAGGCGGTCCTTTATGAGGACGTGCTCTCTTTCTACGCGCAGACAAAGGTCGCCTACACGCCGACCCTTGTCGTCACCTATGGCGGCCTTGCCGGCGACCCCTACTGGCGTTACGCAACCGACGTCTGGACACATCCGATCCTGTCTAAACACGTGCCTCCGGATATCCTGCAGCCGAATTCCGTGCGCCGCACCAAGGCGCCCGAAGGCGATTACGTCGATCAGTCAAGCGCGCGCGAAGCCAAAAAGCTTTCCGATCGCGGCGTTATGGTCTCGACCGGCGGGCACGGCCAGGAAGAAGGTCTGGCGACGCATTGGGAGATGTGGTCCTTCGTCCGCGGCGGCATGAGCCCGCTCGACGCATTGAAAGCCGCAACCGTCACCCCGGCGACCAATCTCGGCTATATCAGCGACATCGGGACGCTCGAAGCCGGCAAGCTCGCCGACCTTGTCATCATGAGCGCGAACCCGCTTGACGACATCCGCAACTCCGACAAGATCGAGAAGGTGATGCTGAACGGGCGCCTCTACGAGGCGGCGACAATGAACGAAGTGACAACCGGCGCGAGGAAGCGGGCGAAATATTATTGGGAGGCTGACGACAGTCAGCATCCAGAGCCGCGCAGCAATCGCCGGTGACTCTGGACCCTGACTTTCGCAGGGTGACGACGGTTGGGCCGCCGGCGCCATCACGCGGCGTCTTGAAGAATGCGCCGCGCCGCGCGCTATTGGCCGTCGCCGAAGCGGACGGTCACGCCCACGAACAGGCGCCGGCCGAAGACGTCGTAGCGCGAAGGGTCGGTGTTCGCCTGCGCCTGCTGGTTGCCGAGGAGCGGCGGGTCGGTCTTGAAGACGTTATCGACGCCGGCATGCGCCGTGACGCCGTCGAACACTTCAAAGCGCGCCGAAAGATCGATATAATGCCGTCCGCCGATCTCTTCGATCGCGAGGAGCGGCGGCGGCTGGCCGGCGAGGGCGGCGAGCACGGATGAAAGATCTTCCATCCCGCTTGTCCAGCGCCAGCGCAGCGAGCCCGTGAAGCGGCCCGCTTCGAGCGAAAGCGCGGTCGAGACCAGCTTGTCCGGAACCGTAACCGACGCCGAAAGTCCGTCGCCGCCGCAGGAGAAATGATAAAACCCGGCGCAATCGATGAAGGGCGCGCCGACCGCCTGCTGCGATCCCTGTTCGAAATAAAACGTCGCCGCCGAGCGCAACGCGATCGCCGCGTCGTCCAAACCGAAGACGCGCGGGAGGTCGGCGCTGAAATCGAGCGCAAGATCGATCCCCTTCGTGCGCGCGACCGCGACATTTCGCGGAATCTGCGTCACCTCCAGCGGCGCGCCCGACGGGTCGCGGACGATCGAGCGGCAGAGCTCGCTGGAGGCGTCGGCGATGATCGGGCAGAGCGCAAACGGCTCGCCCGACGCAATCGCGTCCTCAATCGCGATCGAGAAATAGTCGGCGCCGAACCGCAAGGTCTGCGGCAAGTCGAACGTGTAGTCGAAGCCGGCGGTGATCGACGAGGCGCGCTCGACGCCGAGATCCGGATTGCCGCCGGTGATCACGTCAACGGCGAGCGACCCGGGCGGGGGATCGTAGACGCCGATCGATGCGGCGCTCATCCCTTGCGCGATGCAGATGTCGGCAAGGCCTGCCCCGACCGGATCGTTGACGGCGGCGCAGAAATCGCTGTCGCCTCCCACCACCCCGAAATTGACGACCGCGACCTCGAACAGTTCCTGGACGTTGGGCGCGCGCGCCGCGCGCTGCCACATGCCGGTGAAGCGAAGTCCATCGACGGGAATCCATTGCCCGCCGGCTTTCCACGTCCACAACCCGCCGGCGGTGTCGTAATCGGAATAGCGGCCGCCGAGTTCGAGTTCGAGATGCTCCGCAAACGGACGGCCGCCAAGCAGCGGGACGACGAGTTCGCCGAACGCTTCGTAGACGCTGACCGAGCCTTCGGCGCCGGCGAAAGTCTGAAAGCCGATCGCGTCGCCGGCGGCGAGCGCGGGATCGGCCCGCGACATGGCGTCGTTTCGCCTGTATTCGAGGCCGCCGGCCGCCTGTACGGTTCCTTCCGACCACGTCAGCACGTCGCCGGTCAGGACCAGCGCGGCGTTGTGCTGCTGCGACGCATAGCGGTTTTCGAGGCCGGTCACGCGGATGAAGTCCCGCGCCTCGGGGCTGATATTGCCTTCGCCGAAAATGTTGACGGCGACGCAGCCGTTCGACGGATCGACGCATTGGCCGGTGACGGGATCGATCAGGACGCCCTGCAGCACGCGCGACAGGGACGCCGCGTTGTCGAGCGTTTCGCTCGAATTGTTGCGCGACCAGGAATAGAACCCGTCAAGATTCCATGACGGCGACACTTGCGCCCGAAAGCCGGCGACGGCCCGGTAATAATCGCGCTTCGTTCCGGCGATTCGAGGCCCGAGATCTTCAAAGCGTTTCGAGATCAGGGCGAGACCGATGCCGTCCATGTCCGGATCGAACCGCGCGGCAAGAGTGGCCCGCGCGGAAGCGTCGAAAAACGGACCGTCGATGACGAGCGGCGCCACAAATCGCGACACCGCGGCCGCCAGCTCCTGCGCGGAATTTGGCCTTGAATACATGAGCTCCGTGTAGAACTCCAATTCCGGCGTCGCTTCGAACTCGGCGAACGCGCCCGCCGACCAGCGATCCAGCGGCGTCTGCAGATAATTCGCCGGCGCGAAATTGTAGAAATCGCCGGGGATGGCGAACGGGCGCACGCTCCCGTCCGCTTCGAAATAGAGCGGCGGCCCGCCGCCGCCCGCGACGCCGGC
>JBGTLL010000048.1:0-1618 GCA_041744115.1 Parvularculaceae bacterium
TCGGCGGCGATGGCGACATTGGCTTTGACCGCGGCGAAATCCGCCGCGTAGCCGAGCGTCGCGACGTTGACGCCGAGGCGCTCCATCCTGACCGCATCGCCGCCCCAGAAACGCAAGACGACATCGGCCTCCCGCGCGACCGCCTGCTCGGCCTCCGCGCGCGCTTTCGGGAGGGTTTTCGCCATCTCGCGCAGGTACGAGAAATCCTTGTCCGCATCGACCGACAGCGCGGCGATCTGCCCGCGATCGGCGAGCGCGAGGACGAACTGGTCGGCGCAGAAATCCGCCGACAGAACGCGCGGGGCAGCGGCGATGGCGAATATGAAAAGCGCGGTTACCATTTCCCCATCCTCAACCCGGCGTATGCGGACAGCCCCGGCTCGGCGTAGCCGGATACATCCTGATAGTCCGCGTCAGTTGCATTCTCGAGACGCGCGTAAACTTCAAACGCATCCGTCAACGACCATGCCGCGCGGAGATCGACGCGCGCGAACGCGGCGTTCGCCGACGGAAAATCCGCTTCCCTTCCGTTGACGATGATCGATGTTGAAAGGTTCAACCGATCGGTTGGCAAGACGGACAGTGTCGCTGTTCCCGCGTGTTTGGGCACGCGAACAAGGGCGGCGCCGGTCAATGCGTCTTCCGCATCCGTCAATGTATAGACGAGATGCGCGGACGCGCGCTCGCCGAACGCCGCCTCGACCTCGACTTCGAGGCCCTCGGCTTTCACGCGGTCGATATTAAAAAAGCCGCTGCGCGCCAAGTCGAAGTCGATCTGGTCCCTGACGCGCTGCCGGAAATACGTGGCGCCCAGTCGGACATTATCAAACGTTTGCTCGGCGCCGAGATCGAACCCGCGCGCGCGTTCGGGCCTCAGATCGGGATTGGGAACAACGCCGAACCGGTCGAAGTTGAGTTCGAACAGGGTCGGCGCCCGGAAACCTTCGCCCCAGCTCGCGCGCAGCCGCGTCGCGCGATCGTTCTCTTCCGCGAGCGTCCAGACGCCAGCGGCGCGCGTCGTGGCGGCGCCCTCGAAATTTGAAAACGCGTCGCGGCGGGCGCCCGCGGAGACGACCAGCCCTTCGACCGGCGAGGCCTCGACGAGAGCGAAGACGGCGCCGGCGGAGGCATTTTCATCGACGCCGGAAACCTTCGCCGAAGTCCGCTCGATCTCGCCGCCGGCTTCGATCGAAAGACGCGAATTGAGCGAGGCGGCAATCACATAATCGGCCGAAAGCCGGTCCCCGATTGCGGAAAAAGTCTCGACGCCGCGATCCGCATTGGCGCGGTCAACCTTGTTGTAGGAGACCGACAGCGCGCCCGCCGCTCGATTTGGGTCCGGATTGTCAAAACCGCCATGCGCAAGACGCGCGGCGAAGGCGTAATCCATCGTCTCCTCGGTTTCTTCGGTGTCGGAAAGCGAAAACAAGGGCGGCGGAAAGCCGTCGATTTCCGCGCGCGACCGGCTCGCCCGCGCAAAAACCGTGAGGCTGGCGTCGCGGCCGAATTCGGTTCCGGCCGTGAAGGACCCCGCAACCGAGCGATAGCCGTCGCTTTCCGATCCGGAGGCCGCGCGCGAAATGCCGTCCGTCGTCACGCCGGAAAGCGTCGCGCGCGC
>JBGTLL010000049.1:0-7313 GCA_041744115.1 Parvularculaceae bacterium
CGACGCGATCGAGCGCAACGACAGGGCGCGCGGCGGCAAAGGCTATGCGCTGCAGTTCGGCGTCGATCATCTGCGCCATGATCCGCCGGAAACCGTTGTCTTCATCGACGCCGACTGCCGGCCGGCGCCTGGCGCCATCGCGCGGATTGCGGCGCGCGCCGCCTATCTGCAGCGCCCGGTGCAGGCGCTCTATCTGATGAACGCGCCGGCGGGAGCGGGGCCGAAAGCGGCGGTCTCCGCGTTCGCGTGGCTCCTGATGAACCGGGTCAGGATGAGCGGCCTGCAAAGACTTGCCGGCGTCACGCGTCTTACCGGCAGCGGCATGGCGTTTCCCTGGCGGCTGGTCAGCGCCAGTAATTTCGCGAGCGGCGAGATCGTCGAGGATCTCGCCCTCACGCTGACCATGATCGAGGCTGGCGCGCCCCCCTTCCTCGATCTCGGCGCGGTCGTCACGAGCGAGCTCGCGCGGTCGGAGAAAGGCGCAACGACGCAGCGCGCAAGATGGGAGCACGGATCGATCCGCATGGCGTGGCGGACGGCGCCGAAGCTCTTTCTTAAAGGATTGACCGGCGACCGGAGAGCGCTCGCGATGGCGTTCGATCTCGCCGTCCCGCCGCTGACTGTTCTTGCCGTTGCGATCGTCACAATGCTCCCGGTCTCGGCGCTGGCGGCTCTTGGCGGCGTTACGGCGCCCCTGATGCTTAGCCTCTTGTCAGCGTTCCTCTTTGTGGCGAGCGTGGCGTTCGCTTGGCGCGCTCATGGCCGAGAGGTTCTCCCGGTGGGAGAACTGAAAGCAATCGCGCCTTATTTTCTCGGCAAGGCGCGCGTCTACGGCGCGGAGGGGCGCCGCTCGGCGCAGCGCTGGACGCGAACCGAGCGAGGCGAAGATCGGGGCCCGGATCAATGAGCGCGCGCACCGGCGTCGTCGCCATCGGTCGCAATGAAGGCGAACGGTTGGTGGCGTGTCTGAGGTCGCTCCGCAGCGAGGGCGCCGCCGCGATCGTCTATGTCGATTCAGGCTCGACCGATGGCAGCGTCGCCGCGGCCGAGGCGCTGGGGGCCGAAACCGTTCGTCTCGACATGTCGGTCCCGTTCACCGCCGCGCGGGCGCGCAACGCCGGGATCGCGCGCCTCAACGAGAGAGCCGCGCCGTTTTTTATCCAGGTGATCGACGGCGACTGCACATTGGCGCCCGGATGGCTCGCCAGGGCGGAACAATTTCTCGATGCGCATAGGGACTTTGCCGTCGTTTGCGGGCGCCGGCGGGAACGCCGTCCCGAGGCGAGCGTCTATAACCGCTTATGCGATATCGAATGGGATACGCCAGTCGGCGAGGCAGCGGCCTGCGGCGGCGACGCGCTGATGCGGGCGGAGGCGCTGGCGGCTGTCGGCTTCTATCGCGAAAATCTTGTCGCCGGCGAAGAACCGGAACTTTGCCTACGCCTCAGGGAAAAGGGCTGGAAAATCTGGCGCCTCGACGCGGACATGACTACGCACGATGCGGCGATCACCGCGTTTCGCCAATGGTGGACGCGAATGACGCGCACCGGTCACGCCTTCGCGGAAGTCTCGGCGTTGCACCGGCGCTCGCCGCTCCGGATTTGGCGCCGGGAAACCTTGCGGGCGGTTTTGTGGGCCTCGATCGCGCCGCTCGCCATTGTTCTCGCGTTGACTGTCAGCCCCGGGTTTTTGCTTTTGCTCGTCGCCTATCCAGCACAGGCGTTCCGCCTCTGGCTCAACGTGCGCGCGCGTCTTGGTCCGGATGCGGCGGCTTGGGCGACAATGACAGTCGTTGGCAGGTTCGCCGAGGCCTCAGGCGTCCTCAGATTTTACGGGGGCCGCCTTGCCGGGCAGCGGTCCGCGCTCTTTGAGTATAAATAGGGATTGCCCGCATCGACGCGCCGGCCGCATTCCTGCGTTAGTAAAAGGCTCCAGTCAGGGAAATCATCTGTGTCCTATCTCGAAATTGTCGACCTCCATCACGGCCTGTTCGATCCGATTGCGCTGAAAACCAAGGGTCTTGAGCTGCAGGACCAATATGTTTCCGCGCGGCCCTTCCCGCACATCGTCATCGATGATTTCGTTCCGGCGTCCATTCTCGATCTTTGTCTCGACCAGTTTCCGCGGGCGCGCGACCCCGAAAGCCGCAGCTTCGACCGCGAGCAGGAGCGCTACAAGACCAGCTACAATCCGGATTATCTGACGCCCGATACGCGCTCGTTCTTCTATTCGCTGAATTCGCGCCCCTTCGTGCAGTTCCTTGAAAATCTCTCGGGCGTCACAGGGCTCATCCCCGATCCGTTCTTTCTCGGCGGAGGATTTCACGAAACCAGAAATGGCGGGCATCTCAGCGTTCACGCCGACTTCAATCTGCACAAGCCGATGCGGCTTGAGCGGCGGCTGAATGTGCTGATCTATCTCAACCGCAACTGGAGGCTTGAATACGGAGGCGGCCTCGAACTCTGGGATGAAAAAATGGAAAGCTGCGTCAAGGCGATCACTCCCGAATTTGGACGGTGCGTCGTATTTTCCACAAATGACACAAGTTTTCATGGCCATCCGGCGCCCGTTAACCATCCGGAAGATGCGCGGCGTCGCTCGATCGCGCTCTATTATTACACCGCGACCTGGGACCAGACGACGCGTTCGAAGACAACCCAGTTCAGGGCGCGTCCGGGCACGAAAGACGCGCCTGACTGGACGGTGAGGCGGGACGAATTGATCACCGAATTCCTGCCGCCCGTCGTCGCGCGCCCGACGCTGAAAGCGCTTCGCCGGCGGGATAATACTCGATCGACGGACGGCGTCGGGCGTTAACCAAGGCAACCCTTGTCCCACGCCGCGAAAGCGCCGTTTCATTACGGCGCGGCAATCCGGTTTTAACTTTCTTCTAACCGGAATGGTTGGCTTTGCCGGGACGTTTCAGTCCCGGATTAGCAGATCGCGCGCACGGTCATCCCTAGCGGGAAAGCGCGCATGCTCAAGGAAAAATCCTTCGCGCGTTTGCCCGCCGGGTTCGCAACCAGGCAAGGGATGAGTGGCGCATATGGTTCCTGTTCAGCAACAAGCGGGCGTGTCTTTCCCGAATCCGGAATTCGACCTCGATGATTTTCTGGGGATCGCGAAGGCAGGGCGCCGCGCGAGGAACCGGAAGCGGGCCGTGTTACGGGAAAGCAGATCGGGCGTCGCCGGTTCGGCCCTCGTCGCCGCGCTGATTGGCGCGCAGATCGCCGAAGAAGCGGAAGCCGCCGAAGATCTCGCGGCGCCCGCTGGCGATCTCGACTGGCTCAAGACAGTTCGGATCTGCGCCGGCCACGCCCCATTCGACGCGGCGTCTTCTGGCGGCGCGCGCGCAGGAGATGATGACGGCGCGCTGTCGGCGCCGCTTTTCTCCAGCGGCCATGCGGGTCATTCGATCGACCATGACCAGCGTTCAATGCTGATGTCCGGCGCCGATCGCGATCTGATGCGGTCCGCTTTCTCGCCATCGTCAACGCGCGTCGCGCGCGGGCCCGTGCGGAGCCACAACGATGATGATCATGCGGCGCCTCAGCCGGTCGCGCCGTCTGGCGGCGGCGGTCACGCGCATGGAGGTTCGACAGGCGGCGCCACCGGCGGTTCAAGCGGCGGCGCGACTGGCGGCGCACCTCAAGGCGCGCCGGGCGGCGCAACGTGCGGACCAACGTGCGGAACAACCGGCGGATCGGCGACTGGATCGGTTGGTCTTCCGCACCCGACCGATCTCGCGATGCAGAAAGAGCATATCGCGCTGATGAATCTCGTGCCCGTCTCGGCGGCGACGCATGTCGCGGTCAATGACGGCTCCTGGTTCGATCCGAAAACGTGGGCGAGCGGCCAGGTTCCGGGCGACGGCGCCAAAGTGCTGATCCCTGATGGCGTCACCGTTGACTACGACGGCGAGAGCAAGGCTTCGCTTTTCACCGTCCGCGTCGATGGTCAGCTCGATTTTGCGACCGATATCGACACCTTCATGGAAGTCGACACCTTCGTCGTCGCCGCGACCGGAACCTTGACGATCGGCACGGAAGGCGACGCTGTCGATCCGGGCGTCAATGCGGTCATCTCCTTCGCCGACAACGGCCCGATCAACGTCGCCTGGGATCCAATGCTGCTGTCGCGCGGCCTCATCTCGCATGGCACGATCGACATAAACGGCGCGGAAAAAGCTGCATTCCTTAAAGTCGCCGTCGATCCGATGAAGGGCGACACGACGCTTACGCTCGAAGCGCCGCCCGAAGGCTGGCAGGTCGGCGACAAGCTCGTTCTCACCGCCACGCATCTCGCCTCGACCAAAGGCACGGCGCTCGGCGCGCCGATCACCGTCGCCACCGAAGACGAAGAACTGATCATCACCGCGATCAACGGCAACGTCATCACCTTCAACAAGGCGCTTCAATATGACCACGAGGGTCCGGGCGCCGATCTGAAGGCCTATGTCGCCAATTATTCGCGCAACGTCTCTTTTGAAAACGAAGGCGGCGCGACGACGCCGGTGCATGAGCGCGGCCATGTCATGCTGATGCATTCCGACAATATTTCGGTGAAATACGCCGAATTCGACGAGCTCGGACGGACCGACAAATCCGAGCGCTCGTTTGACGTGACCGCGCTCACGTCGGTCGCCAGCGATTCAAACGTCAAGGGGCGCTATTCGCTGCACATCCACCGCGCCGGCGTCGGCGACCAGGACGATCCGGCGATCCTCGAAGGCAATGCGGTTTATGGGTCGCCCGGCTGGGGATTTGTCCATCACGATTCGAACGCGATCTTGTCGAACAACGCCGCCTATGACGTCTTCGGCGCGGCGTTCGTCGCCGAGACCGGCAATGAAACCGGCCGCTGGGACAGCAACATCGCGATCAAGTCCCTCGGCGTCAACAACATCACCAAGGACGGCGCCGACGTCAACGCCTTCGACCTTGGCCGCACCGGCACCGGCTTCTGGTTCCAGGGCCGCCTCGTCGAGGCCGTCGGCAATGTCGCCGCGAGCGTGCCGTCGGGCGCGGGATTCACCTATTTCCATCGCGGCGCCGACTCAAGTCACATCCCGATCGATCCCGACACCGCGACCATGTCTGACAGTCTGCGCTATCTCGACAGCGTGCGCGCGAACACGCCGAACATTTCGATCTTCCTGAACAATGAATCGATCGCGACGCAGACCGGACTTGAAGTCATCAAGGCCAATCCGCGGCAGGATCACGATGTGCGCTCCGTCATCGAAAACTTCCTCGCCTGGGAAGTTAAGATCGGCGTCCACCTTGAATATACCGGCCATTATACGATCAAGGACCTTGACGTTGTCGCGTCGGACAGCCGCGGCATCGGCGCGAATTATACAATCGGCCTCGACCTCCAAAAAAATGTGATTGATGTTGTTGTCAACGGCGCGAATATCGAAGGCTTCTATACGGGCGTCCGCCAGGTGAAGACCGGCGTCGCCGGTCTCGACTTCATGAACGGCAAGGATCAGTGGGATTACGTCTACATCGACGTCAACGTCACCGGCGCGACCTTAGGCTACACGAACAGAACGCCCGGCGACAAATTCCTGACGGCGGCCGATCTGACGGATGGGCGGCTCTTTTACAATTCGGCGTTCGCCGAAACGCATATCGTCCAGTCCAACGGCGTCTTCAATCTGCTTGGAACAAAGACCGATTCAATCGGCAGGACCGCTTCCTACAAAATCTGGGATCCGAACTATATCAACGCCACGGAACTGAGGGGTTCGATCGAGCAGAACGGCTACTGGACGACCGCGGACGGCCGCCGGGTCGCGCTGATCGAGGAATATGTGTCGGATCGCGCGACCGGCGATGTCATCAAGGTCGGCCTCTTCGTCGAAATTCCTTCGCACTATGTTCTGGCGGCGGGAAAGTTCACCCGCATCACGCCGGCCAATAATGGCGTCCTCGACCAGAACAGCAAGGCGCCGGTCGCCGTTGACGACGCCGCGCATGTCCAGCAAGGCAGATCCGTCGTCATCGATGTCCTCGCCAATGACAGCGATCCCGATGGCGACGCGATCAGGCTCGACGGGCTTTTCTCGCAGAGCGGCCATGTCGTCGCCAATGCGGACGGCACGGTCACCTATTTCGCCGACGCCAATTTCACCGGCGAAGACGTATTCTACTACTGGGTGCAAGATACGAACGGCGACATGACCAGGGCGCAAGTCACGGTGACGGTCGATATCTAGTGACCTTGTTCGCGACCCAGGTCACTAGACGGCGGTCCGCCATTCTTCGAGGACGTCGGGATCGGTTTCGGTCCCGGCGTTTTTGTTTTTGACCCGCAGGAATTCCTCACCCGCCATCAGCCGCCAGGCGGCCCAGATCGCGGCGCCGCGAACGACCGCAGACGCATCGACAATCAGAGTTTCGGCGAATCTTCCCAGCGATCGATCCCCTGAATTTCCGATGGCGATCAGCACATTCCTGACGAACCGGTCGCGGCCGATACGCTTGATCGGCGAGCCTTTAAAATGCGCGCGAAACGCCGCGTCCGATAGCGCCGCGAAATCAGCGAGGCGCGGCGCTTTCAGATCGTCGCGCGCGATCAGCTGCGCCTCGCGCGACGCCGACGCGAATTTGTTCCACGGGCAGACGGCAAGACAGTCGTCGCAGCCATAGATGCGATTGCCGATCGCCTCCCGGAACTCATGCGGGATCGGTCCCTTGTGCTCGATCGTCAGATAGGAAATGCAGCGCCTTGCATCGAGCCGGTAAGGCTCAGGGAACGCGTTCGTCGGGCAGATGTCGAGGCACCGCCGGCATCCCCCGCAATGATCGGCTTCGGCTTCGTCCGCCTCAAGATCAAGCGTTGTGAAGACGGCCCCGAGAAATAGCCATGAGCCGTGCGCACGGCTGACGAGGTTCGTGTGTTTTCCCTGCCAGCCGATCCCGGCTGCCGCGGCGAGGGGCTTTTCCATCACCGGCGCGGTATCGACGAAAACCTTCACCTCGCAACCGAACGCCGTCGCGATGAAGCCGCCGAGCGCTTTCAGTTTCTTCTTGACGACGTCGTGATAGTCGCGATGGCGCGCATAGACGGAGATCGACCCGCGATCCCTCCGTTCGAGCAGCGCGAGGGGATCGTCCTCTGGCCCGTAATTCAGACCGAGCATCACGATTGACCGCGCTTCGGGCCACAAGGTCCCCGGATCGCCGCGTTGATCGGCGCGGCGCCCCATCCAGTCCATGTCGCCGTGAAAGCCCTGATCGAGAAACGCCTTAAGGCGCGCCGGCGCATCGCCGAGCGGGTCCGCGCGCGCGATCCGGGCGGCGTCA
>JBGTLL010000050.1:0-14776 GCA_041744115.1 Parvularculaceae bacterium
GAGTTCGCCACGCGCGGCGTCCCGCGGCTGCGCCGCGCAATCTCCATCGCGCCGTCGTCGGAAATCGCGGCGCCGAGTTTGCCGGCCGCGCGAATGATGATCGCCATCAGATCGTCGGCGCCATAAAAGTCGAGGCGCACCGGAATCCCGAAGCGGTCAAGCAGGGGTTTGGCAAGAAGACCCGAGCGCGTCGTCGCGCCGATCAGGGTGAAGCGCGGCAATTCGATTTTCACCGAGCGCGCCGACGGCCCCTCGCCGATCATCAGGTCGAGACAGTAATCTTCCATCGCCGGATAAAGGATTTCCTCGACCACCGGGGAGAGGCGGTGAATCTCGTCGATGAAAAGAACGTCGCCGCGTTCGAGATTGGTGAGGAGCGCCGCCAGATCGCCGGGCTTGGTGATCACCGGGCCCGAGGTGGAGCGGAAATTGACGCCGAGTTCATTGGCCACAATCTGCGCCAAGGTGGTTTTTCCGAGCCCCGGCGGCCCGTGGAACAGCACATGATCGAGCGCCTCATTGCGTGCGCGCGCCGCTCCGACGAAAACGCGGAGATTGTCCTTGGCGTGATGCTGGCCGACAAAATCGTCGAGGCGCTTGGGGCGCAGGGCCGCGTCCGCGTCTTCGCGTTTGGGGGCGGTGTCGATGAGGCGGTCGTCCTGGCGGGCGGGGTCAGGCATCACGGCGCGTTTCTCCCTTCTCTCCCGTCCGCCGGGGGAGAAGGCGGCCCGAAGGGACGGATGAGGGGGCGGCAGTGGGACATAACACTGGCGCCCCCCTCACCCCGGCCCTCTCCCCCCAAGAAGGGGGAGAGGGAGAAGGAAGAGACGTTCGTCTGTGTCGATCAAGAGCGCTTATCACGCCGCCAGTTCCTTCAGCGCGCGCTTGATCAGATCCTCAACCGCCGCGCCCTCGCCCGACGCTTCCGCTGCGGTGTTCACCGCGCGGCGCGCCTCGACGCCGTCATAGCCAAGATGCGCGAGCGCTGAAACCGCATCCGTGCGGGCGTTGGCCGCGGGCGCGCCCGTTTTCCGCGCGACGACCGTCAGCGGCGCGCCGGTTGCCGCGGCAATACCGCCGAGTTTCGATTGCAATTCGACGGCGATCCGCTGCGCGAGTTTCTTGCCGACGCCATGCGCGCGCGAAAGCGCGGTCACGTCTTCCGCCGCAATCGCGTCGTACAGATCGGCGGGCGGCAAAGTCTGCAAAATGCTGAGCGCGTTGCGCGCGCCGACGCCCTGCACGCTCTGCAAGAGGCGAAAGGCGCGCCGCTCCCCTTCATTTTCGAAGCCGTAGAGCCGGATCAGATCTTCGCGGACGACGGTTTCGATCGCCAACGTCGCCGCTTCGCCGACGGCGAGATGCGAAAGGAGCCGCGCATGACCGTACACTTCATAGCCGACGCCGCCGACGTCGATCAGCGCGGTATCGACGTCGATTGAGGCGACAATTCCCTGAAGACGTCCGATCATGCCGTCCTCTTCAGCATCGCCGCGTCCCGACAATGCGCGTGGCAGATCGCGACCGCCAGCGCGTCGGCCGCATCGGCCGGCAGTTCGCCCGACGCCGGGAGAAGGACCTTCACCATCGCGGCGACTTGGCCCTTTTCCGCGTGGCCGCGCCCGACCACCGCCTTCTTGATCGTGTTGGCGGCGTATTCAGCGACGATGAGCCCCCTGATCGCCGGCGCAAGCAGCGCCACGCCGCGCGCTTCGCCGAGAACGAGCGCGTCGTGGGGGGAAGCGTTGACGAAGGTTTCTTCGACCGCCGCCTCGCCGGGATTGAAGTCCGCGATCAGCGCCCCCAGCGCTTGATAGATCGCGGCCAGCCGGCCGGCGCGGGCGAGCGCGCGTTGCGGGCGGATGACGCCCGCCGCAACAAAGGAAAGCCGCGCCCCGGCGCGGTCGATCACGCCCCAGCCGGTCGCGCCCGAGCCGGGGTCGATGCCGATGATGCGAATCGCGCCTGTCATGGCGGAAGCTTAGGCGGTTCGGAACAAAAGGGGAATCTTTTCCGCACGATCGCTGGTCGCGTAGTTTGACATACGTATGTCAGCTATTGTATGTCTAAACATATGCGCACGACCGTCCGCCTTCCCGACAGCCTGCTTGCCCGCGCCAGGAAGAAAGCGCTTGCAGACGGAACGACGCTGACCGCCCTGATTGAAGAAGGACTGCGGACCGTTGTCAGCGCGCGGCCGAAAATCGAGAAACCGGGGCGCTTCAGCCTTCCGGTG
The DNA here is from genome assembly GCA_041744115.1 of Parvularculaceae bacterium. Lineage (GTDB taxonomy): Bacteria > Pseudomonadota > Alphaproteobacteria > Caulobacterales > Parvularculaceae > Amphiplicatus. The sequence continues at coordinate 2,237 of JBGTLL010000050.1, forward strand.
TCGAGCCGAAAGGGCGGCCTGACGCCGGGCATTGATGCGGTCAAGATCAACACCGAGACCGAAGAAATGGACGATCTGGAGATGCTGCGGCGAACCAGTTTGCTAAAATGATCCTGCCGGACGTTAACGTCCTCATTTATGCGTTCAGGCCGGACTCGTCGCATCATCATATCTGTCAGCCTTGGCTTGAACGTGTTGTGCAGGCTGAATCTTCCTTCGCTTTGTCGCGGCTGACGCTGAGCGCGGTGGTGCGCGTGACGACAGATCGGAAAGCTTTCCGCGATGCCGAAACGCCGGCTGAGGCGTTCGCTTTTTGCAATTGGCTGCTCGACCGGCCGACCGCGATCGTCCTCGAACCGGGCGACCGTCACTGGTCGGTTTTCGAGCGGCTGTGCGTGGAGACCGAGACAGTCGGGCCGCGCGTCACCGATGCCTGGTTCGCCGCGCTGGCGATCGAGCACGGCTGCGAATTTGTGACGCTTGACCGCGACTACGCCCGGTTTCCCGGGCTTACATGGCGAACGCCAGCCTGAGCGCTGCTAATTCCTGAGCGTCAGCGGGCCTTTTGTCTCCGCTTCAATTGTCCGCCGCAGCCTTTGCGCTTCGGCGCGCAAGGGGGCCGGCGCATCGGACCGGAGGATGCCGTCGACGAGCGCGGTTGCGGCGCCGATGTTTTTCTCCCGTCCGTCGCCTTCATAAAGCGCGACTGCGTAGAGGAGCGCGGCCTGCTTGTCGCCGGCGCTTGCGCCCTGTTCGAACCAGTCGGCGGCTATCCCTTCCGCGTCGCCGCGATGGACGATGAGGCCCATTGCCGCGAAGGCCGGCGGATAGCCCTCTTTCGCGCTCATCCGCATGAAGCCGGCGGCTTTGTCCGTATCCGGACGGCCGAGCGCCGGGCCGTCATGCAAAAGCGCCAGATGATAGGCCGCCTCGCCATGGCCCTTTGCTGCCGCGCTCCCGAAACTTTTCGCGGCGTTCTGGTAGCTCTGCGGCAGACCGTCGCCATTGAGAAAGGCGAGGCCGAGATAAAACGCGCCGTTCGCGTCGCCTTTGCCCGCGGCTTTCGTGAAATGACGGGCGGCGGCGGTGAAATTTCTGGAGACGCCGACGCCTTCCGCGTACATGAGGCCCAAGCGAACGTCCGCCCGCGGATCGCCTTGCGCCGAAGCGAGGCGGAACCAGCCGGCCGCGCGCTCGTAATCGGGATAAACGCCGTCGCCTTCAAAGGCGAGCGTTCCGAGCGCCATCTGCGCGTCGGCGCTGCCGGCGATCGCCGCGTCGCCATAGTGGCGGAGCGCGGCGCCGATATCGGCCGCAACGCCCAAGCCCTTTTCGTAAAGATAGCCGAGGAGGTGGTTCGCCGCCGCGTCGCCTTTGTCAGCCAGCGGTTCGGCGAGCGCGCGCGCTCTGGCATAGTCCCGCGCAAGAAGCGCCTGATGCGCGGCGCTGGCGTGGTTTTCGAGAGCCGCCGGCTCGGTCATCAAGCGGTCCTGCGCCATTGCGGGACAGGCGGCGAGCAACGCCGCCGATAATGCCCGCCCTATGGTGCGCATCTGTCTTCACCCGTTCTTCAGCGCAAAAAAAAGCATCAACCATGCCGCTCAGGCGAGCGCGGCGGCGATCGCCGCATTAAGCTTTCTGACGGCGGCGGCGGGGCCTTCGGCGTCTTCCCATATGGCGGCTGAGACCGCGAGGAAATCGGCGCCGGCTGTCACCAACGGCGCGCAATTTTCCGCATCGATCCCGCCGATCGCGACGCACGGAACCGTCGTTGCGAAGGTCCAGTTTTCGAGCAGCGAAATTTCCGCCCGCACGGGCGCGGTTTTCGTCCGTGTCGGGAAGAACGCGCCGAAGGCGACATAATCGGCGCCGGTATCGCCCGCTTTCATCGCAAGGTTGAATGAGTTGTGACAGGTGACGCCGATTGTCGCGTCCGGCCCGAGCAGGCCGCGCGCTTCGGTGTAGCTGGCGTCGCCCTGACCGATGTGAACGCCGTCGGCGCCGGCGGCGCGCGCAAGGTCAGGGCGGTCGTTGATCAGGATATGCACGTCGCGGGCGCGCACAACCTCGCGCATGGCGTCAGCGGCGCGCAAGATTTCGTCATCCGGCGCGGCGACGCCATCCGCCGCTTTCAGCCGCAATTGCAAGGCGGCGACATCGCCCGCGCCAAGCGCGGCTTTGAGGTCTTCGCCAAAGCCCGCAAGATCGGCAATAACGGGCGGCGTGATGAGGTAGAGGCGGCACTGCATCGGCGCTCTTTAAAGCGCCGCAGCGGCGGCGAACAGGCCGGCTATCAGGCGGCCATCAGGCGGCTTTGGCGACGCCCTTCCCCTGTTCGCGTTCGCTCTGCGTTTCGGTCACCTTCGGGCGCAGCACCGAGTGCTTCACGTCATCAGGAACCGAATTGTAGATCGCCGGCGTGAACATGCCGAGCCGCGCGCGAACTTCGGCGAGCGGCTGCGGCAGCATCGCTTCGATGTCTTCCTTGAGGAGGAAATCGACCCGTTCGCCGATGCGCGCGGCTTCGCGCGTCGCCTTCCAGGCGGGCATCGACCAGCGCTCGAGCTTGATCGCGCCAAGGCCCATGGCGACGATCATCCGGAGACCCGGATTGCGCGTCTGGCGGCGGGTAAAGACGAGGTTGCAGATCTCGCCCAAGGGATCGCGCCCATAGCCGGTCAGGACGTGCCAGAGATCATGGCTGACTTCGAGATGGGTGAAGGCGCGGCGGAACGCGGCGAGGTCAGGATAATCCTTCATGCCGACGCCGGCTTCTTCCGCGGCGTCGAGAAGTCCTTGCGGCGTGAACCCCGCTTCATCCATGAAATCGACATAGGCCCTGCCGACACTGCCCGCCGGCATGGCCCTGAGGCGCGGATAGTCGCCGAGGATTTCCTCAAGCTTCACCGGCTCGGTGACGACCCGGCGGCCGTAGGGCGTGTCGATAAAGCGCGTGAAGAGACGCCGGCTTGAGCCGCGCGAGAGGGCGCTGACGACTTCGAAAACCTGGCGGGTGTCATCCTTGTTGAGGATCAGCTTCAGCGCCGAAAGAAGCGCATGGAAGGGCCGGAATTAGGGGGTGGGCGGGGTCGCAAACCCTTGAACGAATAAGAGATCCGCAGGGTCGATCGCAATCGGGAGGGGCTTGGTCATGGCGGTTATCCTGGCTGCTTTTCTGATTTGTTACACTGATCAGTTTACCCATGAATAATCCCGATCCGCGCACGTTTCAAGAGGCGGTGGACTTCTGGCATGGTAAACAGCGATGACGAAGACCGGGAGACGCCGATGCGCCTTAATTTCCTGCTACTGGTGTTTGCGCTGAGCGCCTGCGCGCCCACCGGCAACACGGCGCCAGCCGCCGCGCCGGAGGTTGTCCAGCCGGCAGCCGCCGCCGCGGTCGAAGACCTCATCCGCGAGTGGAGCGCCGCCGGTTCGGAAGGCCGTTTCGAAGATCTTAAAGCTCTTTATGCGAATGATTCTGCGTTTTACTGGATCGAGCGTGGACGCGTCGCCTACCCCGATTACGCCGCCGTCGTCGCCGGCGTCGATCAGGCCGCCTCGATGACAGCGAAAATTCAAAGCACAGTATGATGTCGTCGTAACGCCGCTCAGCCAGGATGCGGCGTCATTCCGCACCCATGTCGCCATCAGCGTCGTCGCCGACAGTTTCGCCTTCGACTTTGAGGGCGCGTTCACCGGTGTCGCCGTGCTGCGCGAGGGCCGCTGGCGGTTTTTGCAAGGCCATTTGTCGGAAGCGGAGGAAACAAAAGGCGAGGGCAACCCAGACTAGCCGCCGCCCTTAAGTCCCCTCACCCAAAACCGTGAAGACCGGTTTTGGCCTCTCCCAAGGGAGAGGCGAGACCGCTCTTGGCCTCTCCCTTGGGAGAGGCCAGCGAGCACTTGCGAGCGGGTGAGGGTCGCCTAGGAGACTTTTACGCAACCTTCTCCAGCCCGTCCGACCAGTCGCCCGCTTGCGCGAGGCCGTTCATCTTCGCGCGGTGCGCGAAGGCGCGCTGGCCAGCGGCGACGTTTTCCGCTCTTCCGCCCCAGGCTTTTTGCGGCGCCGCCTGTAAGGCGCGGCCATAGGAGAAAGAGAGCGCCCACGGCATCACGTTGCGGTATTCGGCGTTCATGGCGTTGAGATTGGCGGTCGCCTCTTCGTCCGCCTGGCCGCCCGACAGGAAGACGATCCCCGGCACCGCCGCCGGCACCGCGAGGCGGAAACATTTGATCGTTTTCTCGGCGATTTCGGAAACGCTTGCCTGCTTTGCGCTTTTCTTGCCGGCGATGACCATGTTCGGCTTCAAAATCGTCCCCTCGAGCGGAACGTTCGCGTCGTACAATTCCTGGTACAGCGTTTTCAACGTCCACAAGGTCGCCTCGTAACAGGCGTCAATGTCATGATCGCCGTCCATCAGGACCTCGGGTTCGACGATCGGCACAATATTGGCTTCCTGGCAGAGCGCGGCGTAACGCGCGAGCGCGTGCGTGTTCGCCTTGATGCAGTTCCATGACGGGACCCCGCGATCGCCTTCCCGGCCGATATCGATGACCGCGCGCCATTTCGCAAAGCGCGCGCCGAGCTCGTGATAGTCCTTCAGCCGCGTCGCGAGGCCGTCGAGACCTTCGGTGATCTGTTCGCCGGGCCGCGCGCCCGCCATCGGTTTGGCGCCGGCGTCAACCTTGATGCCGGGGATTGCGCCCGCCTTCTCGATCAGCTTGACCAGCGGCGTTCCGTCCTTCGCGTTCTGGCGGATCGTCTCGTCATAGAGGATGACGCCGGAAATATAATTCTCCATCGCCTCCGTCGTGCGGAACAGCATTTCGCGATAATCGCGGCGCGAATCGGCGGTCGACTCGGTCTTGATCGCGTCAAACCGCTTCTTGATGGTGCCGGACGATTCATCCGCGGCGAGAATGCCCTTGCCCGGCGCGACCATGCCGAGCGCGATCTTGTTCAATGCTCCGAGATTCATTGGTTACTCCTTCAATCGCCGATTTCCGATTCTTCGCGACGCGACCCGCGGCAATTACACCTTCTTCAACGCCGCGACACCGGGCAAATCCTTCCCTTCGAGCCATTCGAGAAAGGCGCCGCCGGCGGTCGAAACGTAGGTGAAGCCGTCTTCGACCCCCGCGGCCGAGAGCGCGGCGACGGTGTCGCCGCCGCCGGCGACGGCGACCAGTTTTCCGGCCTTCACGCGTTCCGCCGCAAAGCGCGCGACCTCGATCGTCGCCGTGTCGAAGGGCCTCGTTTCAAAGGCGCCCAAAGGACCGTTCCAGACCAGCGTTTTCGCTGATTCGATTTTCCCGGCGAGGAAATCGACCGAGTCCGGCCCGACATCGAGGATCATTTCGTCCGCTTTGACATTGCCCGCCGCACGGACTTCATGCGCCGCGTGTTCCTTGAATTCCTTGGCAACGACGACATCGATCGGGAGAATGATCTCGCAGCCCCTGGCGCGCGCTTCGGCCATGATTTCACGCGCCGCCGCCGCAAGATCGGGTTCGCACAAGGATTTGCCGACAGAGACGCCGTTTGCGAACAGGAAAGTGTTCGCCATGCCGCCGCCGACCGCGAGCAAGTCGGCCTTGCCGACAAGGTTCAACAGAAGTTCGATCTTGGTCGACACCTTCGCGCCGCCGACAATCGCGATCAGCGGGCGCTCGGGGTTCGACAGCGCCGCGGCAAGATAGTCGAGCTCGCGCTCCATCGCGCGTCCCGCCGCCGCGGGGAGGATATGTGCAAGCCCTTCGGTTGAAGCGTGCGCGCGATGCGCCGCCGAAAACGCGTCATTGACGTAAAGATCGCCGTTCCCGGCGAGCGCCTTCACGAAAACAGGATCGTTCTTTTCCTCGCCCGGGTGGAAGCGCGTATTCTCAAAGACGGCGACATCGCCTTCCGCCATTTTGTCCGCGACCGTGCGCGCTTCCTCGCCGACGCAGTCCGGCGCGAAGGCGATCCCGCGACCGAGGATTTCCTCCAGTTTCTTCGCGACGGGCCGCAGCGATTCTTTTTCGTCGCGTTTGCCTCCGGGGCGCCCGAAATGCGAGAGCAGGATGACTTTCGCGCCTTTCTTCGACAGTTCTTCGATGGTCGGCAGCGCCCGCTCAATGCGTGTCGCGTCCGTGATCTCGCCGTCCTTCATCGGCACGTTGAAATCGACGCGGACGAGAACGCGCCTGCCCTTCACATCGAGATCGTCAATCGTTCTGTAGGCGGACATCAGGGCTATTCTCCGATACACCGGACAAACGCGGTCTCCGGCGCATTCTCGCGCCTGAGCCGCAGCATGTCGCCGTCAACATCGACATCGATCGTTTCGACATATTCAACGCCTTCCGCCATGCAGACGAGCGAAAGCCGCCAGCCGGCTTCGGTCCCCTCCTGCGCTTCGGCGACGCGACAGCGGTTTTCATAGCCGACAAATTCGTTCTCGGTGATCGCGATCGGCGCCGGATCGCCCGATCCCGGCGCGATCGAACAGAGCGCCGGATCGACCGCCCAGACGCCGACGTAAAACGGCGCCGTCCGCGGCGTCATCGGTGGAACGTCGTCGCCGGGGGCCAGCGCCTCGGCGTCGGGCTCGATCGACTGCTGGTCGATCTTGCTCTGCTCGGTGCAGGCGGAGATCAGCAGAGCGGCTGCGGCGACAATCAACCGGCGTTGCATGCGCGATCGGTCCTTTCCGCCCGTCAAAAGTGCTTCGCCATCTCGAACGCGGTGTCCGTCATCCGCGTCGAGAAGCCCCATTCATTGTCGTACCAGGCAAGCACCCTGACGAGGGCGCCATCGACGATCTGGGTCTGCTTTAGCGCAAACGTCGCGGAATGCGGATCGTGGTTGAAGTCCGACGAAACGAGCGGCTTGTCGGTGACGGCAAGAACGCCTTTCATCGGCCCGTTAGCGGCTTCAATCACCGCGTTGTTCACCTCCTCGACCGCGACGTTGCGCTTTGGCGTGAAGACGAGGTCGATCACCGAGACGTTCGGCGTCGGCACCCGGATCGACGAACCGTCGAGCTTGCCCTTGAGTTCCGGAATGACGAGGCCAAGGGCCTTGGCGGCCCCCGTCGACGTCGGGATCATCGAGATCGCCGCGGCTCTGGCGCGGTAGAAATCCTTGTGCATGGTGTCGAGCGTCGGCTGGTCGCCGGTGTAGGAGTGGATCGTCGTCATATAGCCGCGCTCGATCCCGATCGCGTCGTGCAGCGCCTTGGCGACCGGGGCGAGACAATTTGTCGTGCACGAGCCGTTGGAGACGACGATGTCGGCCTTGGTCAGCGTCTGATGATTCACCTTGTAAACGATCGTCTTGTCGGCGTTGTCGGCGGGGGCGGAGACAAGAACCCGTTTGGCGCCGGCGTTGATGTGCGCCAGGGCTTTTTCCTTGCTGGCGAAGAGCCCCGTGCATTCGAACACAATATCGACGCCGAGGTCTTTCCACGGCAGTTTCGCCGGGTCGCGTTCGGCGAAGACCTTGATCGGGCCGCGGCCGGCGTCGATTGAATCGCCGGTTGTCTTCACATCGACCGGAAACCGTCCGTGTACGCTGTCATACTGGAGAAGATGCGCGTTGGTCTCGACCGGTCCGAGGTCATTCAGCGCCACCACCTCGATCCTTTTGCGGTCATGCTCGATCATCGACCGCAGGGTCAGGCGGCCGATGCGCCCGAACCCGTTGATTGCAATTTTCAACGCCATGCTTACGTCTCCCTCTCGATCAGGTTTCTGGCCGCCTCGACCACGGCGGCGCTGGTGATGCCGAAATGCCGGAAAAGATCGGGCGCCGGCGCCGAGGAACCGAACCCCGTCATGCCGATGAAGCGATCCTTGCGCCGCAGGAACAGATCCCAGCCCTGGCGGACGCCCGCTTCAACGCCGATGCGCGGGGCTTTGCCGAGGACGGCGCGCTTGTATTTTTCCGGCTGCGCCGCGAACAGCGCGAACGACGGCGCGGAGACGATTCGCGCCCGGATTGCGCCGCGGGCGAGCGACTTCTGGGCGTCGAGCGCGATTTCAACTTCGGAACCGGTCGCGATGACGACGATCTGGGGATCGGGCGCGTCGGCGAGGACATAGGCGCCCTTGGCTGAGAGATTTTCGTCCGTGTGCGTCAGGCGCGCGGCGACCACATCCTGCCGCGTCAGCGCGAGAATGCTCGGCCGCGATTTTTCAGACAGCGCGAGCGCCCAGCATTCCGCGGTCTCGATCGCGTCAGCCGGGCGGAATACGGCGAGATCGGGGATCGCCCGCAGGGCGGCGAGGTGTTCGACCGGCTGATGCGTCGGCCCGTCTTCGCCGAGGCCGATCGAATCATGCGTCATCACATAGACGACGCGAAGTCCCATCAGCGCCGACAGCCGGATCGACGGGCGGCAATAATCCGTAAACGCCATAAAGGTGCCGCCATACGGGATGACGCCGCCATGAAGCGCCAGGCCGTTCATCGCGGCGGCCATGCCATGCTCGCGGACGCCGTAATAAATGTAACGCCCGCCGTAATTTTCCGCCGTCAGCGCTTCGAGAGTCTTCGTCTTCGTGTTGTTGGAGCCGGTGAGATCGGCCGATCCGCCGACCGTTTCCTCAACCGCGGCGTTGATCACGTCGAGCGCCATTTCCGAAGCTTTTCGGGTTGCGACCTTCGGCGGCTCCTTGGCGAGCGCCTTTTTATGGTCGCGGATCGCGGCATCGACAATTGACGTGACATCGCCTTTGAGTGCGGCTTCGAATGCGGCCCGCTGCGGTGATCCCGTGAGCCTTCTTGCCCATTCGATCCGCGTGTCGCGGCCGCGCGCGCCGGCGCGGCGCCACGCTCCCAGAACATCGTCCGGCATTTCAAACGCTCTTTGCGGCCAGTCGAGCATTTTGCGCGCGTCCGCAACCTCGTCCTCGCCCAAGGGGCTGCCATGCGTCGCCGCTGTCCCCTGTTTCTTCGGCGCGCCCTTGCCGATGATCGTCTTCACGGCGATCAAGGTCGGCCGGTCCGCCGTTTGCGCCGCGCCGAGCGCCTTCGAGACCGCGCGGCGATTGTGGCCGTCGACGCGCGTCGTCGCCCAGCCGGATGCCGCGAAGCGCTGCAACTGATCGGTCGAGTCGGCGAGCGAGAGTTTGCCGTCAATCGTGATGTTGTTGTCGTCCCAGAGGACAAGCAGCTTACTCAGCTTCAGATGCCCGGCGAGCGAGATCGCTTCCTGCGACAGGCCTTCCATCAGGCAGCCGTCGCCGGCGATGACACAGGTCCGGTGATCGACGAGCGCATCGCCATAGCGGGCGTTCAGATGCGCTTCGGCGATCGCCATGCCGACGGCGTTAGCGAGGCCCTGACCCAAAGGCCCCGTCGTCGTTTCGATCCCCGGCGCATGGCCGTATTCCGGGTGGCCGGCGGTCCTGGCGCCGAGCTGGCGGAAATTCTTCAGATCCCCGATCCCCATGCCTTCATAGCCGAGGAGATAAAGCAGCGAATAAAGCAGCATCGAGCCGTGGCCAGCCGACAGGACGAAGCGGTCGCGGTCCGGCCACGAGGGATCGCTGGCGTCGAATTTCAGGAATTCCGTGAAGAGAACGCTCGCGGCGTCCGCCATCCCCATCGGCATGCCGGGGTGGCCGGATTTTGCTTTCTCGACGGCATCCATCGACAGCGCCCGAATGGCGTTCGCCATCCGGCTGAACATCTGATCGTCGGGCGCTGCCTCGGGTCTCTCCGCCGCCATGATCGTCCTCAGGGCCGACGCGGGGGATGAAAGCGGCGCCGGCGCGCGCCTCGCGCGCTTGATGCCTTGCGCGCTTGTAAGGGTCAAGGCCCGCCGCGGCGGGGCTTGAGGGTGGACAAGAACGGCCGACAGCGCTCAGGATTTGTCCGGTCGCCGGGAGTGAGGATTCGATGAACACGCTCGAAAAATCCGTGCAGCAACTTGCCGGCGCTCTCGATGCGCTGGAGGCGCGCCTCGACGACCGGATGACCGATCTTGCCGCGAGAACCGAAACGATCGGCGCGGCAAAAATCAGGGCGCAGACGGCGAAAACGCAGGCTTCGGCGGCCGCTGAAGACCTTTCCGATGCGATCCGTGAGCTTAAATCGCTGATCGCCTCCGGGGCGCGGGGCTGAGCGATGATCCATGTCGATATCACGATCAATGACCGCATCTACAAAGTGACCTGCGACGACGGGCAGGAACCCCGCCTGCAGCGGCTGGCTGCGCATATTGACGGGCATGTCCGGACGCTTGTCGGCGAGCTTGGCCAGATCGGCGATGCGCGGCTGATGCTGCTTTCGGCGCTGACCGTTTGCGACGAGTTGCTCGAAGCCAGGGCGAAGCTTTCCGAGACCGAGGGCGGCGCGGAAGCGCTCGACGCCGGAACGGTCGGCGGCGCGACCCGCGTGATCGAAGCGGCGGCAAAGCGTGTCGAGGGCCTCGCCGGCAGGCTGGTTGAGGCCTGAAGGCGTCACCGCCTCAAAATAGCGTCATCACGTCTTTCAGCGCCTTTTTCTTCAACGCGTGATCGGGGATCAGCGCGTCCGGGTCCGGGCGGCCGACGACGAGGAGGAGATAGGGTTTCTCCGTAGGCGGACGATTAAGCTTTTCGGTGAGGAAATTCATCGGGTTCGGCGTATGCGTCAAGGTTGCAAGTCCCGCATGGTGGAGCGCCGCGATCAGAAACCCGCAGGCGATGCCGACGCTTTCGCTGAGATAGTAATTCTTGCGGTTGTCGCCGGGTTCGAGGCCGCCGCGGCGCTGCGCGAAGACGGCGATTAGCCACGGCGCGATTTCGAGAAACGGCTTGTTCGGATCGGTCCGTAAAGGCGCGAGGGCCGCGAGCCATTCGTCGCCCGCCTTTCCGGCGTAAAACGCGCGCTCTTCGGCTTCCGCCGCGGCGCGGATCTCCGATTTCAGTTTCGGATCGCCGACGACCGCAAAATGCCAGGGCTGATGATTGGCGCCCGACGGCGCGCGCGCCGCCGCGGCGATACAGGTCTCGATAATATCGAGGGGCGCCGGATCGGGGCGGTAGTCGCGGATCGTATGGCGGCGGCTGATTTCGTCGAAGAACGCACGCGACCTGGCGCGCATTTCGTCGATATCGCGCTCCACAAAATCGCCGAGCGCCGAAAGCTTCGTGAACGAATACGCCGTCATTCAGTGTCCGGAAAGAGGGGACCGGGATCAGCGACCGGCTTGTAGACGCGCGATCCGCCCGGCGTTTCGGATCCATCCTTGCCGACATAGACAACATCGACAAGAATTTTTTCGTCGCCGAATGTCACTTTCGAGCGAACCGACGTGATCGCCTCATGGCCTTCAACCTTTTCGTCGATGACAAGGCCGCCGTCGTTGAACACCGCAGCGCCCGTCGTATGAAACCCGCCGGTCGTGAAATAGTGAAAGACATAATTCTTCGCGGCCTCGTCGTAAAAGAAGATGGTGCGACCGCCATAGTCTTTTCCTTCAAGCCGGTGCGTTGATTGCAGCGCGCGGCCGTTGAGGATCAGGCGATATTGGGCGATATCGACGACTTTGGTTCCGTCGGGATCGGCCCATTCGCCGCGGAAGGTCTTGCCGGAGAACGGCGCAAACGCCGCCATCGGCTGGTAGGCCGGGACCGCCGTCTCGACGGCGTCGACTGCCGCTGCGGGCGGCGAACAGGCGGCGAGCTCAAAGGTTGCCGCAAACGTTGCCGCAAAGGCGAGAAGCGTCTTTTTTTTCATGATTGTCTCCCTGACCAGTTATGTACCTTATAGGTTACATATTTCGGCGCCGTCAAGCCGCTATTTCCGCCCGAACAACCGTTCGATGTCGGCGAGTTTCAGTTCGACGTAGGTCGGGCGCCCGTGATTGCACTGGCCGGAATGGGGTGTTGCTTCCATCTGGCGGAGGAGCGCGTTCATTTCCTCCGCCGCGAGGCGCCGGCCCGCCCTGACCGAGCCGCGGCAGGCCATCGACCCGCAGATTTCTTCGAGGTTTTCCTTCAGCGCGAGGCCGTCGCCGATTTCCGCAAGATCGTCGGCAAGACGTCGGACCAGCGCCTTGATGTCCGTCTGGCCGATCAGCGCCGGGATTTCACGGACGATAACCGCCTCATCGCCAAAGCGCTCAAGGACAAGGCCAAGCTCGGCGAATTCGCCGGACCGCGCCTCGAGCCGTTCGGCCTCCTCGGCGTCGAGCTCGACGATTTCCGGAATGAGGAGGCCCTGCCGCACGACGCCGCCATTTTGAAGCGCGCGTTTCATCCCTTCGTAGACGAGGCGTTCGTGCGCCGCGTGCTGATCGACGATGACAAGCCCGTCCGCGGTCTGGGCGACGATATAGGTCTCATGGAGTTGCGCCCGCGCGGCGCCCAACGGGTACTCATCTGGATGATCCGCAGGCGGCGCATCGATGGCTGTTTCCGCGCGCGCCGAAGGCGTCGTCGCCACCAAAGGATCATAGTCGCGCGGGCGGTCATGCAGGGCGGCGAAGTCCTGCATGTCGCGGCGGAACGGGTTTGGCCGCGCCGGCGCCGTCGGCCATGACGGCGACTGCATGCGCCCCAGGGCAA
>JBGTLL010000051.1:0-1551 GCA_041744115.1 Parvularculaceae bacterium
GCGGCCGACGGCAAACCGCGTTGACCCTCATGGCGCGCGCTATGCCACGCTCGCCCTTTTCGTGATCGGATGGATCGCGGCCGGCGGCGACGCCGGGCGCAGGATGCTCGCGGGCTTTGTCCCCGCCGATCCGCGCGCGGCCGCCGCTGGCTTTGCCGATCTCTGGATCGAGCCGCCCGCCTATACGGGAAAGGCGCCGATATACCTTTTGCGCGCCAGCGATTCCCTGCCGGGCGTTCGCGATCAGATCGATGCGCCGGAAGGGTCGATCGTTCATGCGCAGGTGAACGCCCGCTCGCGCTTCCGGCTGGCGATGAAGACTGCGGCGGCGACGATAGCAGGCGCGCGCGAAGGCCCGGAAAAATCGTCGCGCGCGACGCTTACGCTGACGGAAACCGGCGTGCTCTCGTTGCGCGCGGGCGGACGCACCGGCCGCTGGCCGATCGGCGTCATCGACGATCGCGCGCCGGCGGTTGAATTTGTCGAGGCGCCGCAGGAAGACCGCGACGGCCGGCTCGCCTTCTCGATCAGAATCGAGGACGATTACGGCGCTGTGTCGGCGGCGTTGCGGCTGCGGCTCGACCCCGATCAGGAGCGCCCGCTCGATGCGCCGCCGCTCGGCGTGACGGCAAAGACCGAAAGCCGGCTTATTCCGATTGACGGCGTCGCCGGCGCCGGCGGTCGACGCGGCGTCGCGATCGATCTCACCTCGGACCCCTGGGCTGGTCTTGCCGTTATTGCCGCGGTCATTGTCACCGACGCGGCGGGTCAGACTGGCGAGACGACGCCGATTGCGATCGACCTTCCGGCCAAGCCATTCTTCAATCCGCTTGCCCGCTCCGTCGTCGAGCAGCGTCAATCGCTGGCGGTCGCGCCCGATGAATGGCGGCGCGCCGAATGGGCGTTCAACGGACTGACGCTCGGCCCCGAGTATTTTTTTGATCGGCCAACGGACTATCTCCTGCTGCGCACCGCGATGTGGCGCGTCAACAAGGAGGCGGGCGGCGATTACAAGGAGACGGTCGAGGAATTCTGGCCGCTCGCGCTGCAACTCGAAGACGAAGCGCTGGAGCTTGCGCGCCGCCGGCTTGACGCCGCCAGGGACGCGCTGCGTTCCGCGCTTGAAAATGGCGCTTCGGATTCCGAGATCGAGCGGCTGACCGAGGAAATGCGCGCCGCGCTCCAGCAATATCTGCAGGCGCTCGTCCAATCGGGGGAACAGACCGCCGGCGACGGTCCGCCGCCGGGCGACATCGTCGATTCGGCCGAACTCGACGCCATGCTCGACGCCGTGCGCGACCTTGCGAAGTCGGGCGCCGGCAACGCCGCCGAGCAGGCGCTGAGCGATCTTGAAAATATCCTCGACAATCTGCGGCTTTCAGGCCGCGGCGGCGGCGAAGGACAGGGCGGCTCGCAGCAGGGCGGACCCGCCGGGGAAGCCGGCGATCTCATCGGGCGCCAGCGCGACCTCGCCGACCGATCGTTCGAACGCGGACAAAATCGTGACGGCGCCGGCGATGACCTCGCCGGCGAACAGGGCGGCATCGCCGG